>LKMY01000001.1 GCA_001564205.1 Nanohaloarchaea archaeon PL-Br10_U2g5 | reverse complement strand
GACATCCTCTCCGCCCTGAAGGGCGAAGATTCCCACGACACCGCGCCGCTGGGTTGGGATGTTTACGGTTTGTAGCGGCCTCGAAAGGCGGCTACTGGCTGTGCCAACCAGCCGTTACTCCTATCCCGGCATGGGATTCGGAGATACTTCTTACTGCACCTGGACATTACAACAGAAAGGGTGCTTTCTGTGTGTGGCCAGGAATCCCGATATTGTCCAATTAGGTGGGCGGATATGCCGCCTCGGATGACTGTTAGTACGACAACTACCCAGTTAAAACACCCGACGAGGAGTTCGTGTTTGGTGTGGAGAACTGTCGGATTCATCTCCGCGCTGAAGCGCGAGGCTTTCTCCTCGATTCTCCGTAACTCCTCCACAACACCTATACGCGCACCGAGACGATGACTGTCGTTGCCGATGGTTTCACCTCCGACGGCTCACGCGATTGCTCGTGTTCCGCGGTGGATGACCGTCTGGGTCCGGCAGTGGATCGGCGCTCGCGTCCGAATCGACACGCGCTCGCTCGCGCTGTTTCGGATCGCGCTCGGTCTTCTGATCGTTGTCGATATCGCCCTCAGATCCCGGAATCTCACCCGCTTTTATACCGACGACGGGGCGGTTCCGGCATCTCTGGCCGTCGCCGTGGAGCCGATCGCCGCGTACTCGCCATATGCGGCCGTTACGTCGGCGACCGGCGTGGCGGCGCTGTTCGCGGTTACCGCGCTCGTCGGGGCCGCGCTCGCACTCGGCTACTACACCCGACCGGTCACCGTTCTCGCGCTCGTTCTCGTCGTGTCGCTCGACGCGCGAAACCCGTTCGTGTTGAGTTTCGCCGACGTGCTGTTCGCGACGCTGCTCGCGCTGGCCGTCTTTCTCCCGCTGGGTGAGCGCTGGTCGATTGACGCGGTCGCTGCCGGCGGCCCCCGGAGGCGATCGGTGAGTGGCGTCGCAAGCGCCCTCATTCTCGTGCAGATGGTGATCATGTATGTCGTTAACGGGTATCACAAAACGACCTCAGAGCTGTGGCGTTCCGGCGAGGCGGCCGTCCTCATCCTCGGTATCGACGAGGTTACTCACCTCTTCGGAGACGCGTTGCGAGGGGTCCCTGAGCTACTTCGGCTCGGCGGTCTCGTCTGGCTGGTGCTACTGTGCGGCGCGTGGCTCCTCCTGGTTCTCCGGGGTCGGTCCCGCCACCTGCTTGTCGTCGTCTTCGCGACTGCGCACGTCGCGATGGCGCTCACCGTTCGCGTCGGCGCCTTTTCGTTCGTGTGTCTCACCGGGCTCGTTCTGTTCTGTCAGTCCTCGGCGTGGGACGACGCGGGGCGGCTCAGTCGGTGGATTCGGCGGTCGATCGACCACCGATCGATCGATATCGACCGGTTTCGAACGCGTCGGCCGAGTGCCGGCCGCTTGAGCGCGAGCGGTATCCGCGGACGACTCATCACGGCCGCAAAGCGGGTTCCGCGTCCGGTCTCACCGGTGCCGTCACGCGCGTCGACCGCGCTTCGAAGCCGACTTCCCGCACCGCTCGCGGCACACGCCGGCGCGGTGGTCGTGATCGGAGCCATCGCGACGCTCCTCGTCGTTGCAGGCGGACTCTCGGCGGTCGGAATCCTCGACGAGGAGACTCCCGGTGAAGAAATCGATACCGCAGCGAGCGGACTCATCGCGTTTCAGAGCGACTGGTCTATCTTCGCTCCGAACCCCCGAACCACCGACCGCTACTACGTCTTTCCGGCGCGGACGGAACGCGGCGAGCTGATCGACGTATACGCCGATCGACCGCTCTCTTTCGACCGCCCGCACGAACGGCTCCAACGACAACACGCGACGTATCGCGAACGGTTCTACACCGCGTCGCTCCGCGGCGAGGACGGCGCGCTTGTCGCCGGATACCTCGGAAAGCACCTCTGTGAGACGTATCGCAGCGCCGAGGGCGAGTCGATCACTCACATCGAGTTCTACGTCGTCGAGGAGGCGATCACGCGCCCGACGATCGACGACCCAGACGGCCGAGAGCGGTCGGTTTCCCTGCAACACCGCCACGGCTGTGGAGACACCGAGCCGGCCCCGATCGCGTCGCCGTCGCTTGAGTGAGTACGCCCGATCCGCTCACCGGTGAGCACCGACGTAGGCGAATCGGTTCTCAGCGGCTCGGCTTCGTGGTCCGTCAGCCGGTCGTCCGGGTATCAGCCGAATGCTCCGCCTCAAGCGCCCGTCGAGTCGGCTCGTCGATCTGGACGAGGTGACACAGCGGATTACCGGGATACACCACCGGGTTTTCGAGTAGCCCGATCAGCAGCCCGGTGAACGGCGCCTTGACCTCGATCTCGTCTTTTTTGAACGGGTTCGTGATCGTCGCGATCCGGTCGCCTTCGCGGACGAGCGAGCCGCTTTCGAAGTGAGTGTCGACGATGCCGCCGGAGTCGGCGCGCAGCCACGTCTTCTCTTCCGTTCCGGCGACGATCGTTCGCCAGCCGGGCCATCGAACCGTGTCGGCCTCGAGCAGCCCGTACTCAGCGAACACCGATCGAACGCCCCCGAGCGCGTCGTCGATCAGTCCGCGCTGGAAACGGTGGGCCTCGCCCATCTCGATCGTGATCGTCGGGATTTCGTCCGCCGTCGCTTCTCCACGCAGCGTGCCGCTCGGCCCGTCGCTGTCGATAATCACGCTCGATCCGAACGCCATCGCGAGGCGGTGGACGCCGGTATCCGCCATGTCCGCTCGGACGTGAAGCATGTTTGTCCGGCCGCGCGTAGAGGTGTGGAAGTCGAGCCCGAAGTCGCAGGGCTCGATGAAATTCGAGTAGATCTGATTCGCCATTCGCTTCGAGCTGGTCGAGCCCGCCTTCCCGGGGAACGACCGGTTGAGGTCTCGGTCGTAGACGGGGAGGTACCGCTGCTGGGCGAGGAAGCCGGGGACGTTGAGCACGGGGAGACAGACGAGCGTGCCGGCCAGATCGGAGAGGTCCCACTCGTGGGCGACCTCGCGGACGACCTCGATACCGTTGAGCTCGTCGCCGTGTGCAGCCGCCGTGAGGAAGACGGTGGGGCCGTCGCGCTCGCCGTTGATGATCGTCACAGGAATTCGAACCGGGTCGCCGAGGTACGTCTCACTGATACCGTAGCGGATGTTCTGCGTCTCGCCGGGCGACACCGCGCCGCCGTTGTACGTGAACACCCGATCGTCGCTCATGTCTTCCCCGAGCGTTCCGGGGGTATATATATAACGACCCGGCGATTGCCGCTGAGATTCCGCTCGGAATCGGGTCACCTTTTACCGCCGCCCATACAGTACCACCTATGAGTTCGGATCCGGTTCGGGTTGGCGTGCTGTCGTTACACAACAGCAAGGAAACGAAGGCGATCTGCAACGCGATCGAGGATTTGGGCCACGAGCCGGTGTGGCTTCGCGAGGAGAACGCCGCAATTAGCGTCGAGGACGGCGACGTCACCGTCGAACCCTCGGTGGACGTCATCGCGAACCGACTGCTGGTCTCGAACACGGACCAGCCCGCGGAGCTACTCGGGTTGGCGGCGACGTTCGAGCGAATCCGACCGATGCTCAACGAGCCGAACGCCGTGCTCGCGTCGATCCATAAGTTCGCGACCGCTGCGACGCTCGCCGACTGGAACATCCGCGTCCCCGACGCCTTACTCGCGCTCTCGAACGATCGGCTCAACCAGGATCGCGAGCGCTTCGGCGAGGTCGGCGTATATAAGACCGCGATCGGTACGCACGGCGGCGGCACGTGGAAAGTCGACCTCACCGAGCGGGTGAACCCGAAGGTCGGCAACCGACAGGCGTTTCTCCAGCAGCTGATCGATCGCGACGACGAGAAACACCGCGACCTGCGCGTGTACGTCGTCGGTGACGAGATCGTCGGCTCGATGTACCGATACGCGCCGGAGGGGGATTGGCGGACCAACGTCGCGCTCGGCGGCGCCGTCGAGGACGCGACCAACGACATGCCCGAAGAGGCCGCCGAGACGGCGCTGTACGCCGCCGACGTGATGGACCTCGACTACGCCGGCGTCGACCTCGTCGAAGGGTACGACGGCTGGTACGTGCTCGAAGTGAATCCGACGGCTGGATTTAAAGGACTGTACGAGGCGACCGGAACGAGCCCGGCCCCGCACATCGCGAAGCTCGCGATCGAGACGGTCGACGGCGAGGTCGACGACGACGATGTCGAGCGAATCGCGGCGACGCTCGACGACTCGCGACCCTCCTGTGCGCCGGTTCCGAAGCCGAGTCCGTCCGAGCAGCCTATCATCGGCTACATCGAGGAGGTCGTCGTCACCGGCACCTCCGGATCGACGCAGTCGCTCGCGAAGTCGGACACGGGCGCGACCCGGACGAGCATTGATACGCAGCTCGCCGCCGAGATCGGCGCGGGCCCGATAAAGAGCATGACGCGCGTGAAGTCGGGGAGCGTGAAGGGCGGAAAAGCCCGTCCAGTCGTCGACCTCGTCATCGGGATCGGCGGGAACCAGCACACTGTCACCGCTAGCGTCGAGGACCGCGGTCACATGGAGTACCCGCTGCTGCTCGGCCGTGACATTCTCACAGATTACCAGGTCGACGTGCGCAAGCGCGCCGATGTCGACGAGTCCGAGCGGGACGAAGCGGGCGAGATTCTCGAAGAGGAGTAACGCGCGTCGGTCGTCACCGGGGACGTGAGTCTCCACTCCTCCCGATAGTCGTCGTGAAAAAGTCCGGGTGCGAGAATCGAACCGGAGGAAGACGGTCGCCTCTCTCCGCTCGGCGCTGCGACTTCTAGGGTTCGATCTCGATCGGACTTTTGACTTCTCTGTGAAATCGTCGTGAAAAAGTCCGGGTGCGAGAATCGAACCCGCGTCTCAGCCTCCACAAGGCTGAAGGATAGTCCACTACCCTAACCCGGACACGCGTTGATGTCTACCTTGCATTGATAAATAACCGTTACGACTCCCGGATGGGCGTGCGATCGCCTGACGCCCGCATCACAACCGCGTGCTCGTCCATCACACTCTTTTTGAGGGCCGACGGCGTACGACACGGTAATCGTGGCGTTCACCGACAAGATCTACGTAAAGAACCACCGGCAGCTCGCCTCACAGCTGGAAACGAGCATTCCGAAAGGAGCGTTCGCCGGTGCGACCCTCGACATCCTCTACAGCGGCGACGGGCTCTCAAAGCTCGATTCGACGACCCGGGACCGGATCTTAGACTTCGCCGAGGATTTCCTCGACTGCGACTGTCAGGCGAACCCGTACTGTGGGTGTCCGGAGGAGAAGTTCATGCGGTACGTCCTCGAACTCCGCGCCGAGGGGCTTGGCCCGCAGGCGATCGTCGACGTGATGACCGACGACTACATGGTGTACGCTTACACCGGAGACGTGCTTTCCTTCCTGGATAACTCCGTTCGAAAGCTGGAAGCCGTCGAGACGCTCGCCGACGTCGAGGGCAACGAGGAGATGTCGGAGCGGGCCCGCCGCGCGAAGCGAGAGTTATCCGGGTAGCCGACTTTTCAGCGATGTTCTCGGTCGCGTGGAGCGGCCGAACGGTCTAAGTACGCGCGTGCCCGAGATTCGGTAATGAGTCTTCGGCCCGCGTGGCTGACGTTCAGACGATACGCGGCGGCGACGACGGGAATGACGCTGTCGCTGTTCGCGCTCGGCGTGTACACCGCAGCGACCGGCTCGGGGCTGGCGTGTCAGGCCCAGTGGCCGCTGTGTTCGGATCAGTTGATTCCCGCGCTGACGATCAACCCGGACTTCATCGAGTGGTTCCATCGAGTGTGGGCGATGATCACCGGCTTCCTGATCATCGGCGTTGCGGGGTGGACGTGGCTCGGCGGGTTCGACCGCCGGACGCGGCTCGCGGCGACGCTCGCCGTCGTCATCCTCCCGCTGCAGATCACGGTCGGCGCGATCACCGTCACCATCGGCGGACTCGTTCCCGGCGGATACACGGTGTCGACGCACGCCGCACACCTGATCGTCGCCCTCTGTATCTTCACGCTACTCACGCTAACGACCATCTGGGGCGGAAAACGAGGATCCGCGCGGCTGCTTCGGATCGCGGCCGTTCTCGGACTCGTCGGCATCGCCGCGAGCGTCCTCTTCTCTCGAGCCGTACCGTTTATCACCTACTCACCCGGCGCACAGGCGTCGTTCTACGTCGCTGGGCTCGCGGGTCACCTCGGCCTCGTCGCGACGGTCGCGTACGCGACCGAAGCCGTCCGATCGGGCTACTCCGGGGTCGACCGTTCCGTCGCCAGCGTCGTTCGCACGCTCGCAGCGGGGGCCATGGCCGCGCTTGTCATCACGCTGCTTTTAGGGCGTGATCTGGTGTTGTACACGACGCTCTGGCAACAGATCAACCTCTTTGCGCTCGGAGCCGCGGTCGTGCTCGCTGCAGCCGCCGTCTGGGTCGCCAGAGGCGTTGATATGCGTCGCGAGACGACCGATCCGATCAGTGCGGACTAATTCACCGCGCTACCGACGGAAACGCCCGGTGTTTACCGCAGGCGAGGGTGCTACCAGTCGGCTCACTCAGAGAAATCAGTGACGACCTCGACGCCGCGAACACCGTATTCGCTCATCGTCGCCAACCGGTCCGACACCGCCGAGAGTGGAATCTCTCGGTGGACGAGCGCGCCGGGATCGATCTCCGTCGCCTCGATGAGCGCGAATAGATCGTCGTAGCTCGTCGGTGGCATCCCGCGTGCGCCCAGAAACGACACCTCCCAGCGGGTCATCCAGTCGGTCGGCAGCGCCACTTCGCCCCGCTCCGCCTCGGTGGTCAGTCCGACTTGAACGTGCGTGCCTCGGGGACGGACCGATCGAACGGAGTTGCGACAGGTCTCTGCGATCCCGAGCGCGTCGACCGAGACATCGACGCCGCTGCCTGTCAGCTCGCGCACGCGGTCCGAAACTGACTCATCGTCGCCAAGCGCGGCGGGATTCACACCGACAGCAGCGCCGAGGTCGGACGCCATCGCGAGCGCCTCCTCGTCGACGTCGACGGCGACGACGCGGGCACCGAGCGCGTTCCCGATCTGGACCGCCGAGAGGCCGACGCCCCCGCAGCCGTGTACCGCGAGCGCGTCGCCCCCGGAGAGGGCCGCCCGCTCGGCGAGCGCGTGGTACGCGGTCATGTACCGACAGCCGAGCGCCGCGGCCGCGGTCGCGTCGAGCCAGTCGGGTCGCTCGACGAGGTTGTAATCGGCGTCGGGAACCGCGACCCGTTCGGCGAAGGCTCCCGGCGCCTCGGGCTCAAAACCGAGCGCCCGACCGTCACCACAGACGTTGCCAGCCCCGCGGCGACAGTACGAGCAGGTCCCGTCTCCAAGCGAGAAGGGAACCACGACGCGGTCCCCCGGCGCGAACCGACTGACAGCGTCGCCGACCGAGACGACTTCGCCAGCGGGCTCATGTCCGAGGATCTGTCCGCGGGGCACGCTGTCGTCTGCCCACTCGCCGTGGCCCATCCACGCGTGCCAGTCGCTCCGACACACGCCGCAGGCGTCGACGCGAACCACGGCGTCGTCCGGCTCGGGCTCCGGCTCCGGTACGTCACGGATTGCCAGCGGTTCGCCGTGTTCACGGAGGATCGCGGCGTGCATACTCGGCCCGACGGGCGGCGAAAAGTAAAAGTATCTCTTGTTGCCTCCCAGCCGTCCCATCCGCGTCGCCTCAGTTTCACCGGCCGCCTCCGATTTCGGTGGGTGCTTCGCTCCCCTATACGAAATCGCTCAGTCCAGCCTGGCCGTCGTCTTCGCTCTCATCGCCATCACTCTCAGCGTTTTCACCCGGCCCAGATCCGCTCCCATCACTGCTCGGAGACCCGCTCGTTTCTGCTGTTGCTTCTTCTGTCGCACCTGCACTCTCGGTCGGCGAATCGCTCTCACTCCGGGTCTGACCCATTCGGGTAAAGGCGCCGTCAGCGTTATCTTCAATCCGCTGTTCGCGGCGCTTCTGTGCGTCCTCGACTATCGACTCGACCTTGTTCGTCGACTCACCGGAGCCGGTGACGAACGCGACACCAGCCTCGTCGAGGTCGTAGGCGGCCGCCATCGCGACCGTCAACTCGCGGGGGTTGCAGTGATGCGTGACGGTCTTGAGGAACGGTAACACGTCACGTCGGGCCGTCGCGATGCTACAGCCGCTGGCAGCGGCGATCCGTCCGACGACCTCGTCGGCGGTCGCGTCTGACGAGGCCCAGAACTGCGGGCGACCGTACCGCGTCCATCCGCCTTTCGTTCCGTCGCGGGCGGCGGCGACGCCTGCAGACGCGTTGTCGGTCGCGTAGCGCCAATACGAGTAGTTCTGTGTGGCGCGGACGCGGCCCAGCCACACGTCGGCGTTCGCGAGGAAGTCGTACGCGCGGACCGCCTCCATCGTGTCGTACACGTCGAGCACGTTGTTCTCGATCCACTTCGTGAGGTCGTCGGGCGTTTCGTCGACGGCGTACGCCGACTGCAGGGCCTCTTCTGCGGACTGTTCTTTTAACACCGCGTCGAGGAACGGGAACAACCCCATCGCCTTGTCGCGGTCGCCGGTGACCACGTCCTCGACGGTGATCGCATCGCGGCCCTCGGTCGCGGCCTGCAAGTCGTTGACCGCGCCACGAAGGTCGCCGCGGTTGCGTTCGGCGACCTGCTGGAGCGCGTCCGATTCGAACTCGATCCCTTCCTTTCGACAGATGTCTCGGAGGACGGGGACGATCGAGCGCGCGGAGACATCGCGGAACTCGATCTCTTCGGTGGCGCTTCGGAGCCCCCGCGACATGTCGTAGAAGTCGTTCGCGATCAAGACGATCGGCTGGCCCGACTCCTTGACCAGTTTCGTGATCGCGCTTGCACCGCCGCGGTCGTGATTGCCGTGAATGTTGTCGGCCTCGTCAAGGACGACGAGCTGCCGAGAGGTGGTGTCGCCGCCTGCGGCCCCGCCGCCGGCAGCGCTCCCGCCGAGGGTGGCGTTGCGGGCGGCCCGCCCCGCGAAGCGCTCGATCACGTCGCCGGTGCGCTGGTCGGAGGCGTTCAGCTCGACGGTCTCCCAGTCCATGTCGTTCGCGAGCGCGTGAGCCGCGCTCGTCTTTCCGACGCCCGGGCTGCCGTGGAGGACGACGGCCTTCCGGTGGTCGTCCCACGAGCGCGCCCACTCCGCAAAGGCGTCGCGGGCCTTGTCGTTGCCACGGACCTCCGAGAGCGTGCTCGGGCGGTACGTCTCCGTCCAATCGGCCATTACCGGCGGTACGGGTGTGTGGCGTTTAGTGGTTCCGGAGCGGTACGCCGCGGTCTCTCCAGAGCACTCGACCCGTCTGATCTCGCTCAGCTGACTGCTCAGCTGATTGCTCAGTTTCATGCTCACTCGCAGACTGCTCAGCGCCAGTGAACTCACGACTGTTCCTGTACTGACCGCACACCGTTTGTGTCACGTGGTGCGCCGTATCGCTGTTTTGATTAGATGACGCGACGATCGGTCGAGAATGTCCGCTAACACGCTGGTCGAATACGATATCACCGACAGCGCGGCAGTACTTCGCCTGAACCGTCCCGAAAAGAAAAACGCACTGAGTGAGGCGCTCGTCGTCGAACTCGCAGATGCAGTGGAGGCTGCCGAGGAAGCCGAGGAGGTTCGAGCAGTCGTGATCACGGGCAACGGTGACGCTTTCTCTTCCGGATACGATCTCTCGGAATCGGGCGGAACGAACGATGAAGGCATCCCGACCGTCGAGGACGGCCTCGAGCGCCAACAACGGATTCTGCCGCTGTTCACGACGATTCACGAGCTCAACGTGCCGGTGATTGCGGCCGTCAACGGTGCGGCACTCGCTGGCGGAAGTGATCTGGCGTTGACCTGTGACATCACAATCGGGAGCGAACGAGCGACGTTTGGGTATCCGGGTGTCCGGATGGGCGGACTGTCGCTCTCCTTGATCTACCCCTTCGTCATCGGAATCAAGCACGCCCGAGAGCTGATGTACACCGGCAAGACAATCGACGCCGAGGAGGCCGAGCGCATCGGCATGGTGAATCGAACGGTCCCCCACGACGAGCTGATGAACGAGGCGATGGCGGAGGTCGAGCAGATAACAAAGACTCCGGGAGCGACCGTCCAGATCACGAAACACATGCTCAACGACGTGATCGAGATGCAAGGCTACCGACCGACAGTCAGGAACAGCGGCTATCTCGCGACGCTCTCTCACCAGACCGGTCCCGGCCGGAAATTCTTCGAAATCCGTGAGGAAGAGGGGGTCGGAGCAGCCATCAAGTGGATGAACGAGTCGGAGAAGCAGTGACCTCCCGAACGCCGACTTCGGGCGGCCAAAGTGTCTGGAACTCTAGGAAATGGAGGCCAGCAGAAATTTTGATGGGACCGCTGAGAGTCGAACTCAGGTCCTACGGACCCCATCCGCAGAGGATACCACTACCCCACGGTCCCTGTCTGCAGGCGAAAACACGAGAGTCCGGTAATTAAGGACTTCGTTTCAGACGTCGTCGTGCCGGTGGTCTACAACGCCGTGCTCAGACGAGAACGCGCTCTAGCGAGGCGACCAGCCCCGACTCCGCGTCCGGATCGCCGACGAGCCGACCGAGACAGACCGCACTCCCATCGGGCGTGTGACAGGCGATCAACGGCGGCTCTCTGTCCCCGTCACCGTCGTTCGCGAGCGCGTCCGAATCGCCCTCGCTTGAAACCGGCTCCGCGTCGATGACGCCGGGGGCGTACACGGGCGCACCTGTGGCCACGTTGCGCGCGGCAGACGGGGCAATCGTGATAGACGGGAGGTGAACCAGCGCGTCCTCCGCCGGACGGACGACCTCCCGAAGGAACGCCTCGTCACCGTTTTCGGCCCACGCGAGCGCGTCGACGAGGTCCTGGAGCGTGTGGAGGTCCCGGTCGTCGAACGGGTCGGTCGCAGTCCGGCGGAGGTGACCCATGTGCGCGCCGACGCCCGTCGCGAGACCGATGTCGTGACAGAGTTTCCGGACGTACGTCCCGGACTCACATCGGATCCGAAGCAGGGCCTGTCGGTCGACGATCTCCAGAACATCGAGACCGTAAATCGTCCGGGTTCGGAGCCGACGCGTCACCGCGCTCTTGCGCGGCGGCTTCTGGTAGATTTCGGCTTCGAACTCGTCGACGACCTCTCGGAAATCCGTCGGGGCAGGCCCGTGGAGTTCGAGGACCGAGACGTACTCTTTGTGCCCCTCCAGAAACACCTGCGCGGCTCGGGTCGCGTGACCGGTCAGCGTCGGGAGACACCCCGTGACCTTCGGGTCGAGGGTGCCGGCGTGCGCCACGCCGTCGATCTGATCGCCGTCAGGATCGACCGTCGACAGCGTCTCATTGAACGCGTCGCGCACCCACGCGGAGAGCTGGTGTGAAGAGGGGCCGGCGGGCTTGTCGACGTTGACGACGCCGAATCGGAGTAGCTCCGGGAGGGAGCGAGACTCTGGGGGAGCTCGGAGCGGGTCTCCGGGTGGGCCGGAGCCAGAGCTAGAACTGGAACTGGACCCGGCTTTCTCGTCGCGGGTCCCGTCGCCGGAACGCTCAGGTGTGTCTGTCATGCGAGAAGTGATGAACGTAGGGTTAGAAGTCGTATCTCACGCCCTCTATCGGAGCTTTTCCCTCGTCGTCCGCGGCGTCGTACGCCTCGACGGTCGCGACGAGAACGTCGAGAAAGCGGTCTGGACTCCAGCGAGCGGTGTTGTACGCGGCGTCGTAAATCGAGAGGTCGTCGATATCGATGTCGTAGTATTCGAGATAGCGTTTGCGCTCGGAGGCCTCGCGGCGCTCGGTTTCGGCTTTGGCACGAGCGACTGGCTTCGCTTCGCGCTCGGCGATCCGCTCAGCGCGGATCGTAACAGGTGCGTCGAACCAGAAGCGAAAGTCCGCGTGGTCGGCGGCGAGCCAGCCGGCGAGTCGCGATTCGAGCACGACGTCGCTACGATCAGTCGCGATCTCGTGGAGCCGCCGATCGAGGTTCCGATCGAACTGCGGGTCTTCTTCGGCGAACTCGTTGAACTCGACGGGAGTCATGTCGCGTTCGGCGGCCATCTCACGGAAGATGTCACCGCCGGAGACGTGATCGAGACCGAGTGCGTCGGCGAGCCCGGCGGCGTTCGTGCTCTTCCCGCTTCCAGGCGGGCCGGAGACGGTGATCAACATATCGCTACTCCGCGGGTGTCGTTCAAAACGGTTGTCGTTCGGCGACGAGTCTCGCCGTTCGAGCCGGTATCGCCGCTCGACCTCAGGAGCGCTGCCGATCCGGCTACTCGTCTGGGGTCGCCGCAGTCATCGACCAGACCGCGACGAGTCCGAGCAGGAGTGCAGGGACGAGCGGGAGCGCGAGATACGTCGCGAAAAACGTGAGTCCGAACGCGCCGGCCGCGTACGGGTACGCGTAGATGATCCCAGGAATGACGAGGACGCAGGTGAACAGTACGGCCGTTAACGCCCATCCCTTTCGACCGAAGCCGTCCGCTCTCGGCTCGTCACTGGGGTGGTCGCTCTGGTCTCGCTCGCCGTCGGCACCCGCTGGAGTGTGGACGTAGCCGCTGTCCGTGCTGCCGCCGGCATCCGCACTGCTGCCGCCGTCACTGCTGCCGTCGGCGTCTGTCTCAGAGCTCACTGTCCGGTTTTACCACCACTTTACCAAAGCCCTCACGGTTTTCGATCATTTCGTGCGCACGCGCCGCCTCACTCATGGGGAGCGTGTCTCGGATCCGCGGTTCAAAGGTGCCGTCCCAGACGAGATCGAGGACGCTGTCGACTTCGCCGGGCGTCGCCATCGTCGAGCCGATCACCGACAGCTGGTTCCAGAAGATCCGGTTGAGCCCCGCACCGGGATTCGGTCCGGTCGTCGCCCCACAGGTGACGAGCCGACCGCCTTTCGCCATCGATTTCAGCGAGTTCGGGTAGGTCGCCTCACCGACGTGGTCGACGACGACGTCGACGCCGCGGCGTCCGGTCAGCTCGGCGATCTCGTCGGCGAAGTCGTTCGTCTCGTAGTCGATGACGTGGTCGGCACCGCACTCTTCGGCGTGCGAGAGCTTCTCCTCCGTGGAGGCGGTCGCGAACACCTCACAGCCCGCGTGAGCGGCGATCTGGACGGCCGCGTGACCGACGCCGCCAGACGCACCGAGCACGAGCACTTTCTCGCCGGCCTCGATGTCGGCGCGGGTCTGAAGCATCCGCCACGCGGTCTGAAAGACGAGCGATGCGGAGCCCGCGACTTCCCAACTGACGTCGGACGGGACGGGAACGAGGTTCGCTTCGGGGATCGCCGCTTTCTCCGCGTGGACTCCGCGAACGTGTTCGCCGATGATGTGAAACGTCGGACAGAGGGATTCCTCACCGTCGCGGCAGAACTCGCACTCGCCACAGGAGACGCCCGCGCTCACAGCCACGTGGTCCCCGGGCTCGAATCGCGTTACGCCTTCGCCGACCGCTTCGACGACGCCCGCGGCGTCGCTACCTGGGATGTGAGGCATTTCGAGGTCAATTCCCGGGAGCCCGCGCCGCGTCCAAATGTCGAGGTGGTTCAACGCGCCGGCTTTGACATCGACGAGCACCTCATCGCGTTCGGGTTCGGGGTCGGGGAACTCCCCGTACTCGATCACGTCGCGGTCACCGTGGGCGTCGAACTGAACGGCCTTCATGAGAAGACCAATCCGCGGTACCCACTAAACAGTATGGCAAGCGGTCCCTACGACTCGTTTTTCCACCGGTCCGGCGGCCGCCCTGACGCTCGGCGCCTCAGCTTCGTTTCGCCGGCCATTCGCCGTGTGAACCGCACACAGCCCCCCGCGGCTTTCGTGATGTTTAAGTACCGAAAGAGGGACCTTACTGATGCACGAACTGCAGGGGCGTCGGGCCCCGAGTCCACGAGGGCGATGATACGACGCGAGTTGCGGTAGCCAAGCCTGGCCCAAGGCGCAGGGTTGCTAACTCTGTGGCGTCACTGCCTCCGGGGTTCGAATCCCCGCCGCAACGCTCGAACGGACCGAGTACCGCCGGATTCGCGCCGGTAGAACTCACCACAACCAACACATGAGCACGGAAGAATCACAGGACGACTCACCGGAGGAGGAAGAAGATCTCCAGTACTTCGTTCGGATCGGGGGCACAGACCTCGACGGGACGAAGACGGTCGAGCGAAGCCTGTCCGAACTCGACGGCATCGGCACGCGCACGGCGCGGCTGGTCGCCGAGAAGGCGAACGTGGATCGGAACTCCACGTTCGGCCTCCTCGACGAGGATGATATCGACGCGGTGGTCGACATCGCGGAGAACCTCGCAGACCACGTCCCGTCGTGGATGACGAACCGACAGAACGACTTCTACTCCGGAGAGACGACGCACCTCGTCGGCACCGACGTTAGCGAGAAGCGCCGCCACGATATCAACCGGATGAAGGTCATCGAATCGTACAAAGGCGTTCGCCACAAGCGCGGTCAGAAGGTCCGCGGTCAGCGAACGAAATCCACCGGCCGCTCCGAGGGGACCATCGGCGTCAATGTCGAGGAGATCCGCGAGGAGATGGCCGAAGAAGCGGAGGCTGACGACGAATGAGCACCGGAAAGAACACCAAGGGCTACGAGACGCCGAACCACCCGTACCAGGGCGAACGCATCGCCGAGGAGTCTGATCTCCTCTCGCGGTACGGTCTCAAGAACAAAGAGGAGTTCTGGCGCGCACAGTCCGAGCTGCGCAGCATGCGCCGCGAGGCCCGGCGCCTCCTCGGTGAGGCGCAGGGTGACGTCGACGACGCCCAGGATCTCGGCTCGGAGTTCGTCACGCGACTCCGCCGAATCGGGATTCTCGGCGACAACGACGACATCTCGGCGGTTCTCTCGCTGGACGTGACCGACCTGCTTGAGCGTCGTCTCCAGACGATCGCCTACCGGCAGGGGTTCGCGTCCTCGACACAGCAGGCCCGCCAGTTCATCGTTCACGGCCATATCACTGTCAACGGCGCTCGCGTCACGCGACCATCGGTGAAGGTCGACGTGGACGACGAAGGCGCCATCGCCTTCGACGAGAACAGCCCGCTCGCGGACGATCTCCACCCCGAGCGCGCGGAGTCACAGGAGTAACCAAACATGAGTGAATCCGAGGACGGAAAGTGGGGCATCGCCCACGTGTACGCATCGTTCAACAACACGCTCATCACGGTCACCGACGAGACGGGCGCCGAGACGATCGCCAAATCGTCCGGCGGCACCGTGGTGAAACAGAACCGCGACGAGGCGTCGCCGTACGCCGCCATGCAGATGGCGGAGGTCGTCGCCGAGCGCGTCAAGGACGCCGGCTTGGAGGGCGTGCACGTTCGCGTGCGCGGCCCCGGCGGCAACCTCAACAAGTCCACCGGTCCGGGTGCACAGGCGACGATCCGCGCGCTCTCGCGTGCCGGCGTCGAAATCGGCCGGATCGAGGACGTCACGCCCATCCCGCACGACGGGACGAAGGCGCCCAAAAACAAGCGAGTCTGACATGACGGAAGCAGATTTCGACGTTGAGTACGTCGAACGGGACGAACGAAGCGCGCGGGTGCTGATCCGCGGGCTCACGCCGGCGTTCGCGAACGGCATCCGCCGCGCGATGATCGCCGACGTCCCGACGTTCTCGATCGACACGGTCAGTTTCGTCGAGAACTCCTCCGTCATGTTCGACGAGATGATCGGGCTTCGCTTGGGGCTCATCCCCCTGTCGACCCCGCTCGACGACTTCGAGATCGGCGACGAGGTCACGGTCGCGCTGGACGTCGAAGGACCGGCGACGGCCTACTCGGGCGACATCGAGAGCGCAGACCCGCTCGTCGGAGTCGCCGACGATAACGTTCCGATCATCGAACTGAAGGAGGGGCAGCGGCTGGAGTTCGAGGCTACCGCAGTGCTCGACTCCGGCAAGGAGCACGCCAAACATCAGGGTGGTGTCTCGGTCGGCTACCGCCACCTTCAGCGAGTCTCTGTCGAGGGCGACCTCGGCGAGTTCGACGACGAAGAGCCGCGGATTCTCCGGGGCGTCATCGAGACGCCGGACGGAGACGTCGTGCTCACGGATGAGTTCGACAACGACCTCTCGAAGAAATACCCCGGAAAGGAAGTCAGCGTCGAGGATGTCCCCGGCGCGTTCGTCTTCCACATCGAGACGGACGGCTCGTTCAGCGCCGAAGAACTGCTGCTCCGCGCGATTGACTCCATCGAGGAGCGCGCGGACGAACTACAGACGAAAGTCGCAGTATAACGTAATGACGGACCTTCGAACCACCCGATCGGCGCTCGCCCCTGCTCGTAGTCGCGACGCCGAACACCGACCGACCGTCGCATCGCCAGTCGATGCCGCGTCGGGTCGTTCCGCCGACCGCGGGACCGAAAGTGGTTTGAAGGGAGCCGGATTACGGAGGAGTGCACGCAGGGATAGCCAAGTCAGGCCAACGGCGCAGCGTTCAGGGCGCTGTCCTGTAGAGGTCCGCAGGTTCAAATCCTGCTCCCTGCACTCCGTTTTTCAGAAACTCTCCACACAGGAGGGACAGCTATGAGTAGCAAGACGAATCCGAAACTACAGAACCTCATCGCCGACTTGAAGTCGGTCTCCCGTGACTCCGGTGCCAACGTATGGCTGGATATCGCGGACCGACTCGAGAAGCCACGGCGCACGCACGCTGAGGTCAACCTGGGCCGCATCGAACGGTACGCTCAGGAAGACGAGACGGTCGTCGTCCCCGGCAAGGTGCTGGGCAGCGGTGTGCTCGAAAAGAACGTCACCGTCGCCGCCGTCGACTTCTCGGGTACCGCCCGCACGAAGATCGAACAGGCCGGCGAAGCGGTGTCGCTTGAACAGTTCGTTGAACAGAACCCCGAAGGCAGCAACGTCCGGGTGATTCGATGAGTCTCGCAAAGATCGACGCGGACGTCGTCGTCGACGCCCGCGACTGCATCCTCGGTCGCGTCTCGTCGAAGGTCGCTCAGCGCGTCCTCAACGGCGAGACCGTCGCCGTCGTCAACGCCGAGCACGCGGTTATCACTGGCAACGAGGAGGCGACGATGGAGACGTACCACACCCGCGCGGAGCTCGGCTCCGACAGCGGACCGTACTACCCGAAGCGCCCGGACCGGATCTTCAAGCGTGCCATCCGCGGCATGCTACCGTACAAGACGGAAGACGGCCGCGAGGCGCTCGAGAACGTACGCGTGTACGTCGGAAACCCCTACGAGCGCGACGAGGACGTCGAGAGCGTCGTCCTCGACGACACGTCGCTCGACCGCCTCTCGAACATCAAATTCACGACGATCGGAGCGATCTCCGAGTCTCTGGGAGCCAACGTCACATGGTAACTAACACCTCAGGCAAGAAGAAGACGGCCGTCGCCCGCGCCACCGTGCGCGACGGTGCCGGCCGCGTTCGCATCAACTCCCAGCCAGTCGAGCTGGTCGAACCGGAACAGGCGCGACTCAAGATGCTTGAGCCGTTCCGCATCGCGGGCGAGGAGCTCCGCAACGGCGTCGATATCGATATCAGCGTCGAGGGCGGCGGCTTCAGCGGGCAGGCGGACGCGACTCGGACCGCCATCGCACGCGGTCTCGTCCAGCACCTCGGCGACGCCGAGCTGCGCGACGCGTACATGAACTTCGATCGCACGCTGCTGGTCAACGACGTGCGCCAGTCCGAACCCAAGAAGTGGGGCGGACCCGGTGCACGCGCTCGTTACCAGAAATCCTACCGCTGAGGTGATCCAGTCATGATGATCCCCGTCCGATGTTTCACGTGCGGCAACGTTGTGGGTGAACACTGGGAAGAGTTCAAAGAGCGCGCCCGTGAAGGCGACGAAGACCCCGGTGAGGTCCTCGACGAACTCGGCGTCGACCGGCACTGCTGTCGCCGGATGATGGTGAGCCACCGAGACCTCGTCGACGTCGTCTCGCCGTACCAGTAACAATGTCAAAACAACGATATAACCGGTACGAAAAAGCACGAATCCTCGGCGCACGAGCGCTGCAGGTGTCCTACGGGGCGCCCGTGCTGATCGAGACGAATCAGACGGAGCCCATCCTCGTCGCCGCCGAAGAGTACGACGCGGGTGCGCTCCCGTTCACAGTACGGAGGGAGTCCAACTAATGACACGAATTACCAGCATCTCGCTGCGTCGCGTGCTTGACTCGCGCGGAAACGCGACTGTCGAGGCCGACGTGCTCACCGAATCCGGCGGCTTCGGCCGCGGCGCGGCCCCGAGCGGGGCGTCCACCGGTGAGTACGAGGCGATCGAGCTCCCGGCCAGCGAGTCGATCGCAAACGCACGGGAGCACGCGGTCCCGCGCCTCGAAGGGTTGTACGCAGGCGATCAGCGCGCCGTCGACAACGCGTTGCGCGCGGCCGACGGCACCGACGACTTCTCGGCTATCGGCGCAAACAGCGCGGTCGCGATATCGATGGCGACCGCGAAGGCCGCCGCAGACGTGCTCGGTGCGCCGCTGTACCAGCACCTCGGTGGCGCGTTCCGCGGACAGAACTTCCCGACTCCGCTCGGCAACGTCGTCGGCGGCGGGGAGCACGCCAAAGAGGCGACCCACATCCAGGAGTTCCTCTCTGCCCCGGTCGGCGCACCCAGCGTCTCGGAGGCCGTCTTCGCGAACGCCGCGGTCCACGCGGCGGTCGCGGACGTGCTCGACGAGCGCGGCGTCCCGGCGGCGAAAGGCGACGAGGGCGCGTGGGCGCCACCGATCTCGGACGCAGACGCGTTCGAGGTCGTCGAGGAGGCCGTCGACCGCGTCGAGAGCGAGGTGGGCTTCGAGATCCGCTTCGGGCTCGACGTGGCGGCCGCAGAGCTGTACGACGACGAGCGAGAGGTGTACGTGTACGGCGACGAGACGAAAACGAGCGCCGAGCAGGTGGAGTACATGGCCGAACTCGTCGACGAGTACGACCTCGCGTACGTCGAGGACCCCTTCGACGAGAACGATTACGAGGCGTTCACGGAGCTGACCGACCGGGTCGGCGATCGGACGCTGATCTGCGGTGACGACCTGTTCGTCACTAACGTCGAGCGGCTCCAGGAGGGGATCGACGTCGGCGCGGCCAACAGCATCCTGATCAAGCCGAACCAGATCGGGACGCTGTCGGACGCGTTCGACGCGGTCGAACTCGCCCACCGAAACGACATGGAGTGTGCCATCTCGCACCGCTCGGGCGAGACCGAAGACACGACTATCGCACACCTCGCCGTGGCGACCGACGCCGGATTCATCAAGACCGGAACGGTCGGCGGCGAGCGAACCGCCAAGCTGAACGAACTGATCCGCATCGCGGACGACGCGGTATGACGGATCGACACCACGCATGACGGAAGACAACGACGCGGTCGAACTCGACGAAGACGCCGAGACCGAGGCGGTCGACGCCGTCGAGGAAGAGACCGACACGACCGAGGAACCGACCGCCGACGCGGCTGCTGAGGAGGCACCCGCCGAGGCCGAGACTGCGGACCCGACAGACGACGGCGCAGTCGATGACGCGGCGGACGAGGAGGACGCCTCCCCGTTCGATGACGACGTCATGCCGGACGACGACGTCGACCTGCTGATCCCCGTCGAGGATTACCTCTCGGCCGGGGTCCACATCGGAACCCAACAGAAGACGAAGGATATGGAGCGGTTCATCCACCGCGTCCGTGACGACGGGCTGTACGTGCTCGACGTGAGTACGACGGACCAGCGCATCCGCACCGCCGCGGACTTCCTTTCGAACTACAATCCGGAGCAGATCCTCGTCACGTCCTCGCGGCAGTACGGCCGGTTCCCGGCCGAGAAGTTCGCCGACGCCATCGGAGCTCGCGCCCGGACCGGGCGATTCATTCCCGGAACGTTAACGAACCCCGACTACGCCGGCTATATCGAGCCGGATATCGTGGTCGTCACCGACCCGATCGGCGACGCGCAGGCCGTCAAAGAGGCCATCACGGTCGGCATCCCGGTCATCGCGATGTGCGACTCGAATAACCAGCTGTCGAACGTCGACCTCGTCATCCCGACGAACAACAAGGGTCGACGCGCGCTGTCTGTCGTCTACTGGCTGCTCGCCAACGAGACGCTCGACCGCCGCGGCGCCGACACCGTCTTCGCCCTCGACGACTTCGAGGACGAACTGTAACGCGGCCGACGTTCGAGTTCGACTTTTCCAGCTCTCGGTTTCGGTAGCCGCGCCCGCGTTGGTGACTCCGCAAGCGCAACGCCTGTAAGCCCCCAGAGAGTGGAGACGAGTATGACTGTCTGTGAAGCGCCGGGGAAAGTGTATCTCTTCGGCGAACACGCCGTCGTCTACGGTGAGCCCGCCGTACCCGCGGCGATCGAGCGACGGGCCACGGTGACCGCCGAACCTCGCGAGGACGACCACATCCGCGTCGAGGCGGAGGACCTCTCGCTCAACGGGTTTACTGTCGAGTACTCCGGTGGAACCGGCGATCACCCCGACGTCGACGTGCCGACGCCGCTCGTCGAGGCCGCGATGGGATACGTCGACGCCGCGGTCAGACAGGCGCGGGCCGCCGCCGACGCGCCCGATGCCGGCTTCGATATCACCGTCGAAAGCGAGATTCCACTCGGTGCCGGGCTCGGCTCGTCGGCAGCGGTCGTCGTCGCCGGGATCGACGCGGCGACCCGCGCGCTCGGCGAGCAGCTCGACCGCCGGGAGTTAGCCGACCGCGCGTATCGCGCGGAGTTCGAAGTCCAAGACGGGCAGGCGTCTCGGGCGGACACCTTCTGTTCGACGATGGGTGGAGCGGTCCGCGTCGAAGGCGACGACTGCGAACCGATCGACGCACCGAATCTCCCGTTCGTCGTCGGTTTCGACGGGGGTGCAGGCGACACCGGTGAACTCGTCGCGGGCGTCGGCGAGCTACGTGACGAGTACCGATTCGCCGCCGACACGGTCCGGTCGATCGGCGACGTCGTTCGGACCGGCGAAACGCTGCTCGCGGACGCGACTCCCGGCGTCGACCCGAGCCGAGAGCTCCTCACTGAACTCGGCGAATTACTGGACTTCAATCACGGGCTGCTCTCGGCGCTCGGCGTCTCGGCACGCTCCTTGGATTCGATGGTGTGGGCCGCACGCGACGCGGGCGCAAACGGCGCGAAGCTCACTGGCGCGGGCGGCGGCGGCTGTATCGTCGCCCTCGACGCGGACGACGCGACGGAGACGGCGCTCTCGTTCACACAAGAGTGCGAGGAGTCGTTCCGCGCGGAGCTGGCGACGGAGGGCGTTCGGGTGGTCGAGTCGTGACGGGTGGCGGATCCGGGGTCGCCGGCTCCGGCCCCAACTCCGACGCCGCGGCCCCGCCAGTCGTGCTCAAGCTCGGGGGCAGCCTGATCACTGAAAAGGACCGTCCGGAGACGCTCGACGGGCCGGCGCTCGACGCGGCCTGTGATGTGATTTCGGGCGCGCTGACCGACGGTGCGGTCGACCGACTCGTCATCGTCCACGGCGGCGGAAGCTTCGGTCACCACCACGCCAGCGAGCACGGCGTCTCGACGACCGCAGGAACTCACGACGCCGGAGCAGTGATGGATATCCACGGCGCGATGACGACGCTGAACGGACTCGTTCTCTCCCGGCTTCACAGCCGTGGCGTGTCTGCGATCCCCGTACATCCGCTGTCGCTGTCGGCCCGGCGCGACGGGCCCGACGGGGACCTCGATCTCCCGCTCGCCTCGACGGAGACGCTGCTCGACGAGGGGTTCGTTCCCGTTCTCCACGGCGACGGGGTCGCGACCGCCGGAGAAGGGGTTACCGTCGTCTCTGGCGACGAGCTCGTGGTCGAACTGGCCGCGAGACTGGCCGCTCGACGCGTCGGTGTCTGCTCGACCGTTCCGGGCGTTCTCGACGGAGCCGACGGAGCAGGGGACGACGACGGACCGGGAGAGCGCGAGGTAATTCCCGCCATCGACGAGTTCGACGCCGTTGCAGACGTACTCGGTGCGAGCGACACGACCGACGTCTCCGGCGGTATGGCGGCGAAAGTCCGGGAGCTGTTGGCACTGGACGCGCCGGCGTACGTGTTCGGGGCGGACGGACTGGACTCGTTTCTCCGCGGCGGCGATCCCGGGACGCGGATCGATTGACTGGAGGGGGACAGAACCCTTATTCGACTCACCACCCTCCCTTCGGGCATGAACGAAGCGGACGTACGGGAGCGGCTCGGGGACGTGCCGGATCCGGATCTCGGCGGCGACATCGTCTCGCTCGGTCTGATCAACGACATCGAACTCGACGAGCGCGAAGGGACACTCCACATCTCGCTGGCGCTCGGCGCACCCTTTTCGCCACATGAGTCGGCGATCGCCGACGACGTTCGCGAAGCGCTCTCAGACACCGGGCTCGACGTCTCGCTGTCGGCGTCGATTTCGGACGACCTCGGACTCGACGAACAGGTGCTTCCCGGCGTAAAAAACGTCATTGCGGTCGCCTCTGGAAAGGGGGGAGTCGGGAAATCGACGATGGCCGTCAACATCGCTGCCGGACTCTCCGCGCTCGGCGCCCGCGTCGGACTCTTCGACGCCGACGTGTACGGACCGAACGTCCCGCGGATGGTCTCCGCAGAGGAGCGCCCGCAGACCGACGGGGAGACGATCGTCCCGCCCGAACGGTTCGGCGTGAAGCTGATGAGCATGGCGTTTCTCACCGGCGAGGACGACCCCGTCATCTGGCGTGGCCCGATGGTCCACAAGATACTCACTCAGCTCGTCGAGGACGTCGAGTGGGGCGATCTCGATTATCTGATACTGGATCTCCCGCCGGGAACTGGCGACACACAGCTCACGATTCTTCAGACGCTCCCGCTGACAGGCGCCGTCATCGTCACCACCCCTCAAGCGGTCGCGCTCGACGACGCGGTGAAGGGGCTCCGGATGTTCGGCAAACACGATACGAACGTGTTGGGTATCGCCGAGAACATGTCCGGGTTCCGATGTCCGGACTGCGGCGGCTTCCACGAGATATTCGGCTCCGGCGGCGGGAAGGGGTTGGCACAGGAGCACGACCTGCCGTTTCTCGGCGGCGTCCCGCTCGACCCGGCGGTCCGGACCGGCGGAGACGACGGTGAACCTGTGGTCTTAGACGAGGGCGAGACCGCAGACGCGTTTCGGGTGATAGCCGAGAACGTCGCGAACAACGCCGGCATCGTGCGTCGGCGTGGGGTGAGCCAGGGGCGATGACCGGGACGAACGACAATGGCTCCGTGGACAAAACCCGCGGCTCTGCGAACGGCGAAGGCGATGAGCCGGCCGACGCCCTCGATGCGGCCGGCGTCGATCCCGTCGTGCCGGAGTCGGCCGCGAACGCGGCGGACGAAACCTTTGCCGACGACGACGAGGTCCGGGAGCTCCTCCGCGAGGTCGCCGCCGACGTGCGGGGCGACAGCTCGGAGAGCAAGCAGCTCTCGGCGATCCTCTACCGCGTGTCAGACCTGTACGACGCCGACGAGGAGACCTCGCCCGAAGAGATCTACCTCAACGTCCGCCACATCATGCGGATCAAAGCGCAGGGCGGGATCGAGCGGTAGTTGGAAACGATCGATCGTTTCATACTCATCTGTGTGTATTGCTATCACATATGACTGATGACGATCGTATTCCCGTCACCGTCCTCAGCGGCTACCTCGGTGCCGGCAAGACGACCCTGGTAAACCACCTGTTGGCGAATCCGGGTGACCGGCGGATCGCTGTGATACTGAACGACATGGGTGCGGTGAACGTCGACGCCGAGCTCATCGCGCGCGAGAACGACGAGGAGGGGATCGTTGACCTCTCGAACGGCTGTATCTGCTGTCGGCTCCAAGACGACCTGCTGACCGAGGCGGCGACGCTCGCGGAGTCGCGAGAGTTCGACTACCTGCTCGTCGAATCGTCTGGCATCTCCGAGCCGATCCCCGTTGCCCGGGCGTTCACCGAGGGGACAGCCGACTCCGATGTCGACCCGACGGAGCGGTTTCGGCTCGACACGATGGTGACCGTCCTCGACACCTACGGGTTCTGGAAGGAGTTCGACGCGGGCGAGAGCCTCCCAGAGGATGCGGAGCCAACCACCGACAGACCGCTCGCAGACGTGCTCGTCGAGGGAATCGAGTTCTGCGACGTTCTGTTGTTGAACAAGACCGATATGGTGCCGAGAGACGTGCTCGCTCGGATCGAGTCGGTCGCTGAGCGGATCGGCCCGCGAGCGAAGCGAATTCAGACGAGCTACTCTGCGGTCGATCCCAACGAGGTGCTCGATACCGGACGCTTCGACTTCGAGACGGCGAAGCGTTCCGCCGGCTGGAAACGCGAGATTGTGGAGAGCGAGAGAGCGGGTGAGGACGATCACGCACACGGAGGTGACGGCGAGAGTCACACGCACGATCACGACCACGCCGAAGGCGCGGCGGCGGCCCACGGCGTCGACTCGTTTGTCTACCGGTCGGCCGACCCGTTCGATCCGGAGTCGCTGGCCGCGTGGCTGACAGAGTGGGACGGCGGCATAATCCGGGCGAAAGGAGTCGCTCACGTCGCGGGCACCGACGACGTCATCGGCGTGAGTCAGGCCGGCCCCTCGGTGCAGGCCGGACCGATCGGCGAGTGGGGTCCGGAGGACGACCGACGGACGCGGCTCGTCTTCATCGGCAGCGAGATGGACGAAGCCCGGCTCCGCCGGAAGCTCGATGACCTCGCGGTATCGGATCCCGAGACCGTTGAGACCGCCGACGCGTTCCCGATCTGAGTCGCCCGCTTATATTCCTAACTCGGCCTGCAGGTCATCCCACTCCTCGTGGAACCCGTGGGTGGACTCCGTCTCGCCGCCGACCGCAGATTGGTAGACGTCGTCGTATTGCAGCAGCTCACCCCACCCGTCGTGGAACGCCCAGTTGCAGTACTTACACATACGAGACGCCACACGGGGCATCGATATACCGGTTTCGCCGCGGGAGTCGGCGACAGAGTGAACCGGACTCAGCGCGTACCAGTCTACAGATCGCGGACCGACCGCAACAGGAGCTTACATGGGTACATACAGACGGGGCGGCTACGTTCAAAGCGGAGACGACGGCGTCGAGCGACGCTGTGAGTACTGCGACTGGCACTGCGTCGCAGACGGCTATCCGGAGCTCATCGGGGCGTACCAAGCGCACCTCCGTACGGAACACCCGGCGGCGTGGCTCCGCGCGTGACAGCTTGGTCGGCAAAAATATTCGAACGGTGAGCGTCGGCCGCGCCCCGGTCGTTCAGGGTTCGAGCAGGACCTTCGTGACGCCTTCTTCGCGGGCGTCGAACGCCTCGTACATCTCCGGCGCCTCTTCGAGGTCGACCCGGTGGGAGACGACCCAGCTCGGATCCGCGCGGCCCTCGATGATCATGTCGCGGAGGTACCGGTTGTACGATTTCACGTTACACTGGCCCGTGCCGCATTTGAGCCCCTTCTCGAAGAACTTCCCGAAGTCGATACCCAGCCGCCCCTGCGCCGCCATGTCATCGGGCGCACCCGGGTCTTCGGGGACGTACAGACCGGGAATTCCCAGTTCGCCAGTCGGCCGAACGACGCGAATGAGGTTGTTGATCACGACCGCCGGATTCTCTTTAGCCGGCTGGTAGGAGTAATCCTCGGTATCGGTGTCGACGTCTTTTGGGTCCGTCGCCTGATATCCGACGGCGTCGACGCCTTTGTCGACCATTCCGCCGTGCGCCTCCAAGATCTGGTCGACCGGATCACCCTCGGTGAAATCGATGGCGTGGGCGTCGCAGTGCTCTTCGGCCAGCTCGAGCCGACTCGGCACCTGGTCGACGACGTAGATCTCGGCTGCGCCCTTGATCTTCGCGCTGTAAGCATCCATCAGCCCGACCGGACCCGCACCGAAGACCGCGACGGACTCGCCGGGCTGAAGGTTCGCCAGCTCCGTGCCGTGCCACCCCGTCGGGAAGATATCTGCGAGCAGTGAGAACGCATCCTCGTGTTCGCGCCCCTCCGGCAGCTTCAACGCGTTATGGTCGGCGTACGGGACGCGTAGCTTCTCTGCTTGTCCGCCCGGATACGGTCCCATGGCGACGTACCCGTACGCGCCGCCAGCGAATCCGGGGTTGACGTTGGTACAGAAGCCGGTGTATCCCTCCTCGCAGTTCTGACAGAACCCACACGAAACGTTGAACGGCATCACGACGCGGTCGCCCTCTTCGAGCGTGGACACCGCCTCGCCGACTTCCGAGACGATTCCCATGTTCTCGTGGCCGAAGACGATCCCCTCTTCGGCTGCGGTCCGTCCCTCGTACATGTGAAGGTCCGAGCCGCAGATACACGATGTCGTGATATCGACAACGACATCGTTTGGATGGTTGATCTGCGGTTCGTCTACCTCTTCGACGGCCACCTCGTACGGCCCTTGGTACACTACTGCTTTCATACTGTGATCCGTGTGAACAGAGTGCGGGATATATTCTAAATGTTTTTCCATTATGAATTACCGTTAGCAAATCTGATCACAATTTAATTAATTGGTGGACGATGACACTGCAGCGTTCGGGCGGCGAGGCTCCGGCGGAGCGCAACGACTTTCCTCCGGGGTGTCGAATTAGCTGGTATGGATTGGCCACACGACCCCGACGGCGAGCAGGGCAGCGAGGGCATGCGACAGTACGGCCACGCGGTGCTCGCAAAGAAGATCGACGAAGCGAAGGATTTCCCGCTTACGGCCGACGAGTACGTCGAGCAGTACGGCGACCATCCGATCCGGATAGATTACGAAACGGTCGTCTCCGTCGAAGAGATATTTGAGAACGTCGAAAAAGCGGAGTTCGCGGATTTTGTCGAGTTCCATCAGGAGCTCGGCCGGGCGATGCGCGAAAACGGGTATTGGTTTTACGAAGGCGCAGATCAGTTCGTCGACAGCAGCGCCTGAGCGCGTCTCTGGACGGACGCAAACAGGTCGACTCCGGTTCCGGAACTGACGTTACTGCTCAATCGACCGAGCGACCATCTCACCCCACCCCTCGAAGCCGTGGCGGGCGTAAAACGCCTGTGCGCGCTCGTTGGCGGGATCAACGTCGAGGACGATTCGCTCAAGCGGGAGGTCCTGATCGTTCGCGAGGTCGATTGCGGCGGTCATGAGATCGTCCGCGACGCCCGTTCCTCGATACTGCGGGTCGACGTAAAGCTCGTTGATCACGGCGGCGTCCCAGATCATCGCCAGTCGCTCGGGAAGCACGAAGACGTAGCCGACGATGTGATTAGTGGCGGTGTCATCGGATCGATCTTCGTCTGCGACGGCAACCGTCACGCACCGCTCGTCGCCGTCGACACAGCGCGCGACCCAGTCGAGCCACCGCTCCCGATACTCGTCAGTGAGTTTTCCCTCGTAGACGGTCGCCTTCTCCTCGCCACCGGTGTTCTCGCCGAGCCCCCGCTCGAAAGCGAGCTTACAGCGATACAGCTCTTGAGCGTCGGTCTCGGGGTCGTATGGTCGAAGTGTCATCGGTCGTCGTGTGAACAGCGGTCTGGTCTCCCGGCCGTCGAGCCTCCGTCAGCCGTGGCGTCCGACTCCTCCGCGTCGAGCACGAACTCCGCGAGCGTGGGGACGAACGTGCCGATATCGGTAACCATTCCAACCGCCTGCGCTGATCCGCGATCGAGCAGCTGGGTGACTGTCGCCGGATTAATATCGACGCAGACGGTCTTCGTCGTCGACGGCAGGCAGTTCCCGACCGCGACCGAATGCAACAGGGTGGCGAGCATCAGCACGATATCGGCGTCGTGCGCCTGATCGCGGATAGCGTCCTGTGCCTCCACGGCATCCGTGATCGTGTCGGGAAGCGGACCGTCGTCGCGGATCGAGCCCGCGAGTACGGTGTCGACGTCGTTTTTCACGCACTGATACATCACTCCGTCTCCGACGATCCCCTCTTCGACGGCGGCCTCGATCCCTCCGGCGCGAATGATCTCGGAGATCGTCCAGATGTGGTGTTTATGCCCTTTTCGCGGGTGTTCGAGCGTTTCGACATCCATTCCGAGCGACGTGCCGTACAGCGATCGTTCCAGATCGTGAGTCGCGAAGCCGTTTCCGGCCGACAGCGAGTCAACGTACCCGGCTTCGACGAGACTGGCCAGCGCGTCGCCCGCTCCCGAGTGTATCACCGCAGGACCGGCGACGGCCATCACGTTCCCATCCGACGCTTTCACATCGCGGAGCGCCTCGGCGACCTCTCGGATCGTCGACTCGGAGGGGCGCTCCGAGGAGACGCCGCCCTGCATGAACCCGAACGCACCGCCGCCGCTGCGCGGTCGCTCGGGCGGGCGCACCCGAATCCCGGACTGGTCAGTCGCGATCAGGTCCCCCTTCTCGACCGCATTGAGCACCTTCGTGTACGCTCGCGGGCCGTCAGTTGGACCGTCGTTCCGGTCGGTTTCCGGATCGGGGTCCACGACCAGCGCGCAGTCCATCTCGATGCGATCGACCTCGATCCACTCGCCGTCGTACAACACTTCAGTCGGGTGGTTCGTAGTAGAGTAGAAGTCGGGTGGGACGACCCTGTCCGCGGGTGCAGCGACCAGATCGACGTCGGAGGGGTTCTCTAGGACGGCGCCGTTCTGGTGGAGTTCGTGGAGGATCGCCTGCAACGTCTCAGCGTCGTCGGCCGAGACCGCCATCCGACAGTACGACTCCGCCTCCTCGTGGGTCCCGACGTCGAACTGCTCGACGTCGAAGGAGCCGCCGAGATCCATCACCGCGCCGAAACAGCGCTGCATCGTCCCGCTGTCGATGATGTGACCTTCGATCTCGACGGTGCGTGAGTGGCTCATACCTCCTCGTGTCACCCCGCGGAGAAACCGGTTTCCCCTTCGGCGAACGTCGCGGTAGAACGCGGCGATCGACGCAGCCGCACGCGCTCGTCAGATGAGGCCGAACGCGGCGAGGATCTGGTTGCCGAAGATCATCGCGATCAGCCCGAACAGCATGACCAGCCCCGACGAGACGGTGACGGTGCGAACCGCCGCATGGCGGTCGCTGAGCGGGAGCCGGCTCATCACTGCCTCGGCGACCATTCGTAATATCCGTCCCCCGTCGAGCGGGAACGCCGGCAGACAGTTGAACAGCGCGAGCTGGATGTTGATCCAGCCGGTCCAAAAGAGGAGGTTCGCCAGCAGGAACACGCCGCCGCCGAGGATCGCGAGTGTCCCCTCGATCGCGTAGAAGTTGGCGATTTCGCTCGTGAACCCCGCGAAGTTGAACGGGAGTCCGAACAGGCTGCCGAGCGGGAGGATGAGTGCGACGAAGACGAGCCCGAGCGTCGAATCGGTGAGTCCGCCCAACGCGAGCCCGTCGGCCGCGCCGTCGCCGCCGTCGCCACCGAGCAGTTCGAGGTACGCGCCGGCCGGGTACTCGGAGACGCCGAAGTCGTCGAGCGCGAGTCCGCTCGTTCCCGGGAAGACGTTGACGCCGATGAAGCCACCGTCGCGGTTCGGATGTGGTTCGAGCTCGACGTCGTAGCTCACGCGCTCGTCTGCCTCGTCGTACGCGACGACCTCGACCGTCGTTCCGGGCTCACGGTCGCCGAGCACCGTCGCGAGTCCGTCGTTGTCGTGGACGCGCTCTCCGTCGATCTCGACGATGGTCATCGGCTCGCCAAGCGTCGCTCCCGCGTCGTGGATCGCGCCGTCCTCTTGAACGCCGATGATGTACGCACCGATAGGGATCTCGACGGTGGATTCGCCGTCGTCGGCCCCGATGCTCGCGGCGTCACCGACGACGGACACCGTCGCGCGCTCGTCGTCGCCAACGGTGTCAAAGAACCCGCGCTCCGTGGCCACTGACTCACCGTTCACCGATTGGATCGTCACCGGCTGGTCCGTGATCGTCACGCCAAGGGGGTTCCCGCCAGCAGAGCCCACGATCTGGAGATCGCGTTCCACCTCGACAGTCCGCTCTCTCTCGCCGTCGTCAGCGGTGACAGTCACCGTGTCACCGGCGTCGGCTATCGCAGAGTCGAACTCGGCTGCGGTGTCGACGGGCGTGCCGCCGACCTCGATCAGCCGATCGCCGTCAGCGATGTCTGCGTCCGCGGCGGGTGAGCCGGGGTTTACCTCGCCGACAGCGTAGCCGGGTGCCACCGAGATCGCACCGACCACCGGTCCGAAAAGCAGCGCGAAGACGACGATCGTGAGCAGCGTGTTCGCCGTGACACCGGCGGCAAACATTCGGCCGCGGGCGCCGCGGGACACCTCCTGTGTCGTCTCTTCGTTCGGCTCGACGAACGCCCCGATCGGGAGGATCGTAAAGAAGACAAGCCCCATCGATTCGATATCGATCCCCTCGACACGACAGAGAAGCCCGTGTGCGCCCTCGTGGACGACCATCGCGATGGCGAGTCCCGCGATGATCTCGGGGGCGACCGACAGCGGGAGAAAATCGTTCACGCCGGGGATGATGAGGAAGTTCTGTGGCTGCTGGATCGCGGAGGGTTGCGTGGTGGCGATCGCGGAGATGGCGGAGGAGACGATGAGGACGAACGAGCCGACCATCGCAACGAGCGCACCGCCGAGCCCGAGGTTCGCAACCGCGCGCCAGAACCGTTTTGGCCCGGAGAGCCAGTCGAGAAATTTCCGCCCGCGGAGGGTCCGGAGTGTCAGTATCGGTCCGGAAACGCCGACCGATTCGGGGAGGATCCCGCGGTTCTGCAGCCAGATTGCGGCCGCAGAATAGGCGAGGATCCCCGTGAGGACCCACAGCAGGGTGTTCTCAGCGAACAGACCGACCAGCGTGTTCATTACCGTTCGATCCGTGTCGGTCCAGTGTAAGGCGTTCGGTTGACGAACTCCGCCTGACAGAGATGTCGGTCCGTGCTGGTCGAGACGGCTCCACTTTTCCCACCGCGAACTCAACACCCAAGTACCTCCCGGATCAACGACCGTCCATGATCGCGCTTATCAGTTTTGTCGCCCGTCTCGTCGGGGATATCGGTCGATTCCTCGACATCTTCGTGAACGACCTGATCCTCGGCGCCGGCGACCCGCTGTCAGTGTTGCTCGTCGTCGTCGGCCAGGCCCTGCTCGGCGTCGCAGTCCTCGTCTTTGCGTACGCTGCGGTCGGCGGCCTCTTAGAGGAGATCGGCGTGACGCTCCCGTCGCTCGGCGGCCGCGGTCGAAGCGAGTAGCGCGCCTCCCGAGCCTGTCGGGCCGATCACCGACGTCTAGAACAGCCCGTCTAGCGTCTCAGCCGCGAGCTCGACGCTCGCTTCGAGATCGGGGCCGAGCGGGGAGCCGACGACGAGTCCGTCTGCGTGCGCCGCCACTGCGGCAGCTCGCTCGCGAACGGTTTCGGGAGCGCCGGCCATACAGAACGCGTCGATCATCTCGGGCGTCACGCGCTCGAAGGCCGCGGAGAACCTACCGGCCGATACGGCCTCACCGATCGTCTCGGCCGCGTCGGGGTCGATACCGTGGCGTTTCAACACGGGCGGAGCCGCGCCAGCCGTGATAAACGCGACCGGTGGACGGGCGGCCTCGCGGGCGGCCGACTCGTCCTCGTCGATCGACACCGCGGCGTACGCGATCAGCTCGAACTTCCCGCGGTGGTCGGGTCGGTCCGAGAGGCCGTCGTCGACCTGGTCGCGGGCCCACGCGAGGTCTTTGGGGTGTGAACCGTTGTAGAGAAGCCCGTCCGCGTGTTTCGCGGCCATCCGACACATATGGGGTCCCTCGCCGCCGACGTGGACCGGAATCTCTGCGCCCTGTGGCGGTTCGTAGTTGAGTCCGGCCTCGCTGGCGTCGAAGGTCCCCTCGTGGTCGACGCGCTCGCCCGCCCACAGCTGCTGTGCGGTCTTGAACGCCTCCAGCACGGAGCGGAGCCCGCGCTGGTCAGACAGTCCGAGGTTCCGAAGGGTAGACGGGTCTCCGGGACCGAGCCCGAAGACCGCGCGTCCCTCGGAGAGCTCATCGAGGGTCGCGACCCGCGAGGCGAGCGTGACGGGGTGCGTCTCGTAGGGGTTGGCGACGCCCGGACCGAGTCGAACCGAATCCGTCGCGGTCGCGAGCTGTGAGAGGAACGCCCACGGGTCGCGGTTGTTGTAGTGACACGTCGAGTAGACGGTGTCGTAGCCGGCGTTCTCGGCGCGGACGCCGAGGTCGACGAGGCGGTGCAACTCGTGTTCGGGGGTGAGTTCGATTCCGAGCATGATCTGGTCCGTGGTTACTCCTGAAACTCCCACTGGCGGAGCGCCTGACGAACGAAGTCGCCGTCGACCTCGCGGAAGTGATTCTGTGAGCCCTCGTGGTCGCCGAACGCCCAGTCGCGGACGACGACGACCGGGGTACCGCCCGCGCCTTCGCCGGCGACGAGGTTTGCGGCGCTCGCCAGCTCGTCTATCACGTTCTGGACGGTGACGCCCATCTCGCGGCCGTCTCGGTCGGGCTCGCCGCGCCAGTCGCGACTCGCGGGGATTCCGGCCCAGCCGATCGCGACGCCGCGCTGCCCGTGTCTGAACGGGCGGCCGCAGGTGTCGCTGACGACGACGCGGTCGGCCGAGAGCCCCTCGCGGATGCGTGCTGCGCTCTCGGACGGTCGCTCCGGGAGCAACAGCAGATCGCCGTCGGGAACGTTCGATCGGTCGATTCCGGCGTTGACGCCGATATGGCCGAAGCGGGTCGCCGTCAGCAGGAACGGGGCCTCCATGATCAGCTCCGTCGACTCCTCGAGAACGGCCTGCGCGAAGCGCGGGTCCTTCTCTTCGTCCGCGATCGCCGCCAGTCGGTCGGCGACCTCGTTCGCGCGCGGACTCGGCGGGAAGTCGTCGAGGTCGTGGGTGCGGCCCTCAGCCTTGGAGACGACGGTGCTGGCGACGACGACGACGTCGTCCTCGCGGAGGTCGACGCGCTCGTCGATCATCGCCGCGAGGTCGTCTCCCTCCCGGATCTCCGGGAGGTCCGGGACGGCGAACAGCTCCATACCTTACACTGCGCGGCAACGAGGAAAAACCCCGCCGGTACCGGGTCGGTTTGACGGTATCCAGAGCGCGGTGCGAGACGACTAACGATCGTTGTCGAATACAAGGAGAGTCCGAGTCTGACAGAAATATAGACCCAAATACAGTAATAAATCTCATACTAGTAAACGTGTATTAGGAGATCGGCGGAATAACTGTTGTTTTAGCTGAACTCTTTTGTACGGTGAAACGCGAGTGACGACCGCGATGAGCGAACCAACACCCGAAGACGAATCGGATCCGATCGCGACGCAGACGCGCGTCCCGTCGGAAAGCGACGACCCCGAGTCGATGGTGACGCAGACGCGCGCCCCGTGATCGGGCGCGACCGACGGCCCCGAGCATTTTTTGCTGACTCCGTCCGCACGTCTTATAAACGACTCACCCGAACTCGTCCGTGTGGATCTGCACGTCCGGTACGAGGGGGACGACGACCCCGACAAGTGCACGGCCCGGAAGCTCGCGCGCTTCGACCTCGTCGAACTGCACCAATCCGACCGCGCCACCCCCTACGGCGTCGTGTTAAACCCCCACGCCGAGCGGGCGCTCTCGCCCGCCGACGCCGACCTCGCCCGCGAAAACGCGCTCGTGGCGCTCGACTGCTCGTGGGAATCGGCCGGCGAAAAGATGTTCTCGCTGCCGGGCGAACACCGAGCGCTCCCCTACCTCGTCGCCGGCAACCCGGTGAACTTCGGCCGACCACTGCAGCTGACAACCGTCGAGGCGTTCGCGGCCGCGCTCGCGATCTTCGGCGAACGGGATCACGCGGAGCGGATCATGGCGAAGTTCACGTGGGGGGATACCTTCCTCGAACTCAACGAAGAGCCGCTTCGGCGATACGCCGACTGCGAGGACTCCGCCGACATTGTCGCGATCCAGCAGGAGTACCTCGACCGGGAGTGAGCCGGCCGCCGCCTCGGTCGCTCGCGGTCGTCGGTGCTATCCGTTTCGTGCGAGGTGGATGAAACGAGCTTTTTTCACCGAACCGACCGTACGGTTAACTGATGATTTCGACAGGCGACACCGCACCAACGTTCACCGCGACGATCGGCACGAGCGACCACGAGCCGTTCGATCTCGACGACCACCTCGGTGACGGGCCGGTCGTGCTCGCGTTCTTCCCCGGCGCGTTCACGCCGCCGTGTACCAACGAGATGGTCGCGTTTCAAGAACACGCGGACGCGTTCGACGACACCGGCGCGACCCTGTTCGGTATCAGCGCCGACTCCCCGTTCTCGCAGGGTGCGTTCCGCGAGGAGTACGACCTCGAGTTCGACCTCGTGAGCGATATGGCCGGCGACGCGATCCGGGCGTACGACTTGGAGATGGAGATCCCCGACCTCGGACTGTACGACATCGCGAACCGAGCCGTGTTCGTGCTCGACGCCGACGGTGAGGTCGTCTACAGCTGGATCGCCGACGAGCCGACAGACGAGCCGGAGTACGAGGCCGTCCTCGACGCTGCGGAGTCCGCCTAGATACCGAACGCCCCGTCTCTGCTATCTCACTCAGTCTCCGAGCACGCCGCCGATCGCTCCCGCGAGCGCAGAGTCGATCGCGAACAGGAACGTCAGAAACAGCCCGACGATGAGCACTCCCGCGCCGCCGAGCAGGCTCCCTACCGGCCCGCCGACGAGTCCGACCAGTCCGCCGAACGCGGCGAGGACGAGCGTGATCGCGATTCCGGTGACCGAGCCCGCTAAGAGACCGTGCCACGTCCCGGAGAGCAGCCCTCCACCCGCGACGTAGCCGGCGACGAACCCGCCGATCAGTCCGGCCCCGATGTGACCGATCACGGGCGCAAACGACGCGAGCAGCCCGACAATAAACATCACGACGAATCCGTAGCCGACCGCGCGCCAGTCAGTCATATCCCGCTGTAGACGGTCCGTCCGTATACGTCGACCGATCAGCTCGCGAGGCCACGGGAAAGGGGGGGGTCGACCGGCGCACCACGATTTATACGATATGACGGCATATCGACATCGTATGCCCTCCGAGAGCGGTTCCGCTGCGACTTCTGAGCCAGTCGGCAACGAGCCGATCGAGTGGGGGCCGGTGCGATACGAGCGGCTCCGCTCGCTCGCGGCGGGATTCGGACTGCTCCTCGCGCTTGCTGTTGTCGCGGCACTCGTGTTCCTGATCGCGGGTGCGAGAAGCGCGTTGATCGTGGCGGATCTTCCCGTGCTGCTTGCGGGCGTGAGCGGGAGCGACGCGTTCGTCTTCGTGGTGCTTCTCGGTGCGCTTGCGATACTGGTTCTCCCGTACGCCTACCTCCACTATACGGAGTCGGAATTCGATCGTTCGTCGCTTGGAAACGAACGGTTCACACTCTCGTCGTTCCGTCCGGTGTGGGTCCTGGCCGGTGTGGGGATTCCCCTCGCCGCGTGGTGGTTCGGTCCGGACTGGCTCACGGCGGGTGGCGCCGGGCTCGTCCCGGCCGTGTGGATCGTCCCACTGCTCGCGTTTCAGCCCGGTGCGACACACCAGCTCGATCCGACGAAAGCGACCCTTGAGCGGACTGGTGCGTCGAGCGGTCGAACCCGCTCGGACAACCTCGACGCCGTGATCCGCGTTCGACGGATCGACCTCCCGTGGACCACGCTCTTCCTGCTCGCATACCGCGGAAACGCGTGGTATCGGTCGACGCCGTGGGCGTTCGCACCGACCGAAGTGGCAGACGACGTCGAGGACGCTCTCCAGGGGATACTCGCACGCAGCGACGGGCCGGATCGGGCGAGCGTCCCGGAACGGGTCGTACTCGCTTTGGTCGGCTCCTCGTCGCTCATTGTCGGTCTCGCTATCGCTTTCGCCGCCGGTGAAGGAGCAGCGGGCTCCGTGTTGGCGATACTTATGGGACCGTTCAGCCTCCTGTTTCTCGCGCTCGCCGCACGGTTGTGACTTCCACTCTTTGCAATCGCCCTGCGGTGTGGTCACCCGACTCGTGCGTGACCCCGGATATGAGAGTTCCTACCACGCGACTCAAATACTCGGCAGTCGTAGACACCGTATGGACAGACAGCGTCTGGAAGGCGCGCTTGAACGGGAGTTCGGCGGGACCACAGCAGAGCGGCTGGCGGTTTCCCGAGCGGCCCAGGATCTCGCCGACTCCGGACGACCCTCCCACGATCGGGGCCACGCCCTGACCGTCCCCGGCGTGATCGATCACCTCGAAGACGCTCCCGAGGGATCGTCGATCGTCGATCGCTGGAACTGGTGGCTCGGGGCGCTCGACGTCGCCTACGGCGGCTACGACTACTTTACAGTCCGGTTCGTTGAGGATGACGAAGAGGCGGGCCTTCGCCGGTAGTACCGGCACGTCTACCGACATCGAGACGACAGGCCTATGATGAACGCCCGACCAGTTGCACGTAACTCAGCCAGCTTATGATCGAGCGAATTCACACGTCGGCAGTCGAACCGGACGCAGACGAGGTCGCTATCGCGGGCCACGTTCACGAAATCCGCGATCTGGGGGGACTCGTCTTTCTCATCGTGCGCGACCGCGAGGGGCTCATCCAAGTCGTTTTCAAAGAGGAGCGAGAGCCGGAGCTGTTCGAGGCGGTACAGGACGTCGGTGCAGAGTACGTTGTTCGTGTCGTCGGGAAACCGCTGGAGAGCGGTCAGGCTCCCGGCGGCGTCGAGCTCGCCCCGACCGAGTACGAGGTCATCGACGAGGCCGACTCTCCGCTCCCACTCGAGATCTCCAAAGATATCGAAGTCGATCTGTCGACGCGGCTCGACAACCGCGCACTCGACCTCCGGAAGCCGAAGACGAGCGCGGTGTTCACGCTTCGTTCGAAGCTGATGACGGCGATGGAAGAGTGGTTCGACGACCAGGGGTTCGTCGACATCAAGACGCCGCGCATCTCCAAGGGCGGTGCCGAAGGCGGTGCAGAGCTGTTCCCGATTCTCTACTACAACAAGGACGCGTTCCTGTCGCAGAGCCCGCAGCTGTACAAGCAGATGCTGATGGCGTCCGGCTACGAGGCCGTCTACGAGAACGGCACCGCGTTCCGCGCGGAGGACTTCGCGACCTCGCGACACGTCTCCGAGATCGCGATGTTCGACGTCGAACTCGCGTACATCGACGACCACGATGACGTGATGGACGTCCAAGAGGAGTCGCTGCGGTACGCGCTACGAGCCGCCGCCGAGGACGGCGAGCGCGAGCTCGATCTGCTCGGCGTCGACTTAGCGGTCCCCGAAGACGACTTCCCGCGGATCACCTTCGACGAGGCGCTCGATATCCTCGAGACCGAGTATGGCCATTTCCCCGACGACCCGACCGACCTCGACACGAAAGGCGAGAAGCTGCTCGGCGAGCACTTCGAAGAACAGGGTCATCCGGCCTTCTTTGTCGTCGGCTACCCCGACGAGAAGTTCTACTACATGCAAGACGTCGAGGGCGACGAGATCGCCTCCCGGAAGTTCGACCTCATATATAAAGGCCAGGAGCTCTCGTCGGGCGGGCAGCGGGAACACGACGTCGATCGCATGACCGACGTGATGGAAGAAGAGGGCGTCGAGCAGGCCAACTTCGAGTTCTACATCGAGGCCCTGAGCTTCGGTACCCCCCCTCACGGCGGCTACGGGCTCGGAATCGACCGGCTCGTCCAGAAAGTCGCCGACCTCGACAACATCAAAGAGGCGATCATGTTCCCACGTGATCCGAACCG
>LKMY01000157.1 GCA_001564205.1 Nanohaloarchaea archaeon PL-Br10_U2g5 | reverse complement strand
GTCGTCGATCCCGAAGAACGCCTCCGCAGTCGTCTCGTGAACCGTCGTCCGGAAGTTGCGACTCGTTTCCGCAAGCATCCGGTCGAGCACGCCGGTCGCCGCGCTGGGCTCGACCGCGTGGTACTCCACGACTGCGTCGTCCGAGAGGTAGTCGTGGAGTCCGAGCGCTGGACCGCCCACTCCTGCGCCCACGTCGAGCACGCGGAGGGTCCGATCAATCAGTCCGTTCTCTGCGAGATCGTTGAGGACGTATCCGACCGTCGCGTAGTAAGCCGGCAGATGATAGATCGCGTAGCCGAGCGCCGCGACGCGGTCGTACTCCACGTCGTTTTCGTAGAGGTAGTCGGTCTTCAGCCGTCGAATCGCCTCGCGCAGTTCGTCGCCGGAGTCGCCGCGGTGCCAGTTCGCACCGAACTCGCCGACGAGGAGGTCTTCGAGGGCGAACGAGTACGCGTCCGGGAGCCGCTCTGGCATCCACTCCGGCAGGTTGATCGGTTCCTCCTCGACGGGTTCGAAGCTCCCGTCGGCGCGTTCGCGGAGCCGGAGGTCGAACGCCTCTTCGCGGAGCGTTTCGCGGACGACCGCCGGATGCGGCGTCCCCTCGATGTATTCGGCGATCTCATCGGGATCGATCGGTCGGACGTTACGCAGGTAGTTGGCGTTGTCTCGGACGGCGTCTCTGTCTATCATAACTAATTCGCTTGGGGTATCGCTCGTGTCACTCGCGGACGGCCCGGTCGCCGCAAGGGCTCACTCGTGTCGCTCTCGACCGTCGCGTGCGCCACGAGCCTCCTCGTACAGCGCCGTGAACGCCTCCGAATCGGCGTCGGCGATCTCACGGGCCGCCGCGGCGACGTCGTCGGCGCCGTCGAAGGCGCGCTGGATTTCGGCATACACGGCGGGCGATCCCTCGGTGACGGTGTCGGCGATCTCATCGAGCGCGGCCGACACAGGCGTGTGGAACTCCTCTCGCACGTCGTCGCCTGCGAGTCGCCACGCGAGCACGGCCGCGTGCGCACCGGCCTGCACCGTCTCCATCGCCGCGTCGTGTTCTGCAGACGTGGTCTCGAACACGTCGTTGCCGCCGGCCTCGATCGCAGCCGAGATTGCGCCGATTACCGGCCCCTCGGCGTCACCGACGACGGCGACGTTACCGGGGATACGCGGGGGGGCGAACAGCGGGTGGTAGCTCGCGCGCTCGAGGTCGGACACGTGCTCTCGCATCGCCGTAATTGCCGCCGTCATCTCCCCGGAAACGTCGAACATCGCCCGTTCTGCCCGCGGTGCGTACTGCTCGACGGCCGCGGGGACCGCGGACATGGGCACCGCGAGACACACCGCGTCGTGGGTCGTTTCGGCGTCGGCCCGGACCGTTTTCGCCTCGCGGGAGGCAGCGGCGTCTGCAGCGACAGCAGGGTCGCGATCGGTGAACGCCACGGTCGCGTCGATCGGCGACTCGTCGGCCGACACCGTATCGGCGATCCACCGGCCGATCTCACCAGCGCCGACGACGAGTAGATCCATCGGTTGGTCGATCGGAGGGCTCGCGAGGCTTAAAAAGGCTCGACTCGGGCGTCCGAGCGACCGAGCGACGGCTCGGACGCTATCCGTCTGCAGCCGACCTACCGAGCGGCCCGCCGTCAGGTGCGATCGTTTTCACTGCGGGAAGCAGCGCGACGGCGATGGCAAGCTCGAGGCCACCGACCACGATGAACGCGGTCGTGTATCCGAACGCCTCCGTCGTGAGACCACCGACGAGGAATCCCGTGAGAAAGCCGAGCGAGCCGAACACGTTGAATAGCCCCATCGCGGCACCGCGGGCCGACGGGTCGGCGAGATCCGTGACGAGTGCCATCGTCGCGGGCGCCATCAGTGCGCCGCAGACACCGACGAGTACCATCAGGCCGGCAGCGAGCGGATACACCGGTGCAACGCCGACGCCGACCGTGACGACACCGTACGCCAGCGAGCCGCCGACGATCGGATAGAACCGTCCGATCCGGTCCGACAGCGTGCCGAGCGGCGCCTGCAGCAGCGCGAATGGGACGAAAAAGAGCGCGAGCGTTGCGCCCGCGACGGTCGACGAGAGCCCAAACGTCTCGGGATCTTGAAAGTAGTACACTCCGACGAGCGCGAAGAAGCCGGCCGTAAGCCGGTCCACGAACCCAAACGCGAGCGGGACGGCAAGGCCGGGCGTCGTCTGCAGCCGGAGCAACGCCTCGCGAAAGCCGGCAGCGGCCGACGGATATTTTTCTTCGGCCGCCTCCTTGCTGTCCGCCCGATCGCCGGCCGCCTCCTCGCTAACCGTCACCACGAGCAGCGCAGCGACCGCGAGTACTGCTGCCCCGGCGTACACCGGGTAGAAGACGTTCACGTCGGCGAGCACGCCGCCGCCGACGGAGCCGACAGCCGCGCCGAGACCGATCGCGAGCCCTGCAACGCCCATATTTCGGCCGTGTCCGCCGCGCAAGTCCATCAGAAGGGTGATCGCCAGCGAGAACGCCCCGATAGTGAACGCGCCGCCGATGACGCGGACCAGCAGCGCGGCCTCGAATCCAAATCCCAACATCGGGACAGCTGCGAGCGCGATGTAGCAGGTCGCCCCACCGAGCGCGCCAACGACGATGAGCGGAACGCGCCGCCCGAGCGCGTCGCTCGCAGCGCCCCATACGACCGCAAAAGAGACGAACGCGGCGAACTCAGCGACGAGAAACCACATGCCGGCGTCGATGCCGGCCGGCGCGCCCAGCGCGACGACGAGATTCGGCACGCCCGGATATAAAAGCACCTGCGAGATCAACACCGCGAGCACGACGGCCCCGAGCCGGCGTCGGTCCCCGCGGTCGAGCGTTGTCATCCCGTCACAGAAGAGGTCGAACGCTCAAAAGACCGGCGCTCGAGGGTATCGAAGGCGACTGCCGGTCCGTGCGGCGGTAGACGCGCCACCGACGATCGTTCATAAGGCGTCGTCGATGGCGGCGATGACCGACGCCGAAGCGTACCCGTCCTCGACCGCACTACCGTTCACGAATATCGTCGGCGTCCCGCTAACGCCCATCGACTCACCCTCGTCTCTGTCGCTCATCGACGCCTCCTCATACGCTGAGAACTGCGCGTCGGCCAACGCCGCACAGGGGTCCGCGTCGGCTGCCTCCGCTGCCTCGGCGATCGCCTGCTCATCGTAACTCCCGTGTGATTCGTAGACGGTCGAAGTGAACGTCGCGAACGCCTCGTCGCCTTCCCGGGCGCCGACGCCACGCGCCGCGCTGGCGACGGGAACGGCCCATGTCTCGTCGACCGGAATCGGGAAGTCCCAGTGTTCGTACCGAACGTCGCCGGTGTCGATGTACTCCTCGCGGATGACTGGAAACTCGTCCAGCTTGTACGTCGCACAGTGGCCGCACGTGAAGTCTTCGAACGCCTGCACGACGACGTCGGCGTCCGGGTCGCCGAGCGTGGGCCGGTAGTCCAGATCCGGCGACGTCGGCTCTTCGAGTTCGCAGTCGTAGTCGCCCGCATCGATTCCCGGATCGGCGCCGTCGCCGCCGAGACACCCCGCCGCACCGACGATACCGACCGCCGCCGCGCCCGCGAGCAGAGACCGTCGCGTGTGATGCATACCGATTTTCAGGTCGGAACCCACTTAACCGCACCGCGACCGACGCGTCGATCCGAACCGAGAACGTTGCTGTGTGGCATCTATCCGCACGCCCGAACGCTTTTGCCGACGCCTCGCAACCGTCCGGTATGAGTGACTGGGACCTCGACCTGCGGGACGCCGAAGAACAGATGGACGAGGCGCTCGCCGCCGCCGGCGACGTCGTCCTCGGCGTCCTCGACGGCACCACGGAGCCGGACGAGTGGATCCGCAGCGTTGACTACGGCAACACCCTCGTGTTGTCTATCGACGGCGACCTCAACGAGCTGGCAGCCGGATTCGCCCGCGAGATCAAAGATATGGACGGGGAGCTGATGCATTTTCGGGGATTTCTCGTGGTTACGCCGCCGGGCGTGAGCATCGATACGGATCGGCTGAGCGGGTAGAGCGGGCCCCCGAACGAATCGGCCGTCTCGGTCTCCATCGCTATCCGGACGTTGACACGAACGCAAGAAGTATGCCACCGGGGTGAGATCATCCCGGTATGAAAGCCGTTGTACTCGCGGGTGGCTACGCGACGAGGCTCTGGCCGATCACCGAGCACCGACCGAAGATGTTCCTGCCGGTCGGCGAGAACACCGTCATCGACGAGATCTTCGAGGATTTCGAAGCCGACGACCGCGTCGACGAGGTGTTCGTCTCGACGAACGAGCGCTTCGCCGACACGTTCGAGGAGTACCTCGCGGAGAGCCCGTTCGAGAAGCCGACTCTGTCGGTCGAAGAAACTGTCGAGGAAGACGAGAAGTTCGGCGTCGTCGGGGCGCTCGCCCAGCTCGTCGAGCGCGAGGGGGTCGACGACGACCTCATCGTCGTCGCCGGCGACAACATGATCAGCTTCGATCTGAGCGACTTCGCCGACTTCTTCGAAGCGAAGGGGACGCCGACGCTGGCCGCCTACGACGTCGGCGACCGAGAGCGCGCAAAATCCTACGGACTCGTCGACCTCGACGGCGACGAAGTCATTGATTTCCAAGAGAAACCTGACGACCCGAAGACGACGCTCGTCTCCATCGCCTGCTACGCGTTCCCCGCCGAGACGCTGCCCGACCTCGCGACGTACCTCGAGGAAGGGAAGAACCCGGACGAGCCGGGGTGGTTCATGCAGTGGTTACAGGACCGTGGACCGGTCCACGCGTACACCTTCGACGGTGCGTGGTTTGATATCGGGACCGCCGAGAGCTATCTCGACGCGGTCGAGTACGCGCTCGACGGCGGCACGCTCGTCGACGACGACGCGACCGTCGAGGGATCTGACCTCGGCGACGTCGTCCACGTGATGTCCGGTGCGACCGTCACCGACTCGACGCTCGAGCGTGCGGTCGTCTTCCCGGACGCGACCATCACTGACTCCGAGATCAGGAACTCCGTGATCGACGAAGGTGCCACGCTAGAAGGAGTTACTCTCTCCGGCGCGCTGATCGGATCGTACACCTCGATCACCGACGGCAACGACTTCTAGGGCTGCTAGCGTCGGTAGGTCAGTGACCGAGGTCACGGATCGCCTTCGCCTCACCGTTGTCTTCGCCTCACCGTTGTCTTCGCCTCACCGTTGTCTTCGCCTCACCG
>LKMY01000156.1 GCA_001564205.1 Nanohaloarchaea archaeon PL-Br10_U2g5 | reverse complement strand
CTCGCCGGGCGCTCGACGACTTCGCCGGCCGCGATGCGCTGGACGGTCTGCTCGTCCAGCCGTTCGATCTCTGGCGGCTCCATTACGCTCTGTTGGTCGGACGAGAGCGTACTTGAAACCGTTGTCGCGGGTGTCGGGTGTCTCGGTGAAGCCGATTCGGCGAAAAGACGCTCGGGGGCGAGCCGTGTTTTCAATCGATCTGATGTGTCCTATTTTTCGGCAGTAAGTAGCCGGCATCTGGCCTGTTCAGGCCACCGCGGCTTCGATTTCGTCCTCGCTCAGGAACACGTCCTCTCCGGTTTCGGGGTGGAACAGATGAATATTCTCCTCGTCGAAGCCGACCCCGACGTCGTCACCGGCCTCGGGCTTGACGCTCGGGTCGGACCGTGCGAGAAAGTCTTTGTTGATGGCCAAGTGAACATAGTTGTCGGAGCCGATCGGTTCGACGACTTCGACCGAGGCGGTGATGATTTCGTCCCCGTTGATACGCTCGTGGATGTCTATATTCTCGGGCCGGATTCCCAGGGTGTACGAGGTGTTTTCGATGGTATGCCCGGCGACGTACTCCGCACTGAGTCCGAACTCGAGTCCGATCTCTTCGTTGACGAGGGTCATCGAGTTGTCACTCCGCTCGACGACGACGTCGATGAAGTTCATCGACGGCGAGCCGATGAAGCCGGCGACGAACTCGTTGACCGGGTTCTCGTACACCTCGGTTGGCTTGCCGACTTGCTGGAGCCGCCCCTCGTTGAGAATCGCAAGCCGGTCGCCCATCGTCATCGCTTCCTCTTGATCGTGAGTGACGTACATCGCAGTGACGTCGAACTCCTTCTGGAGCTTCTGGATCTCGGCGCGCATCTCTGTCCGGAGTTTCGCGTCGAGATTCGAGAGCGGCTCGTCAAACAGGAACACTTCGGGCTCGCGTACGATGGCTCGACCGAGGGCGACTCGTTGCTTCTGTCCGCCGGAAAGCTCGTCCGGTTTATCATCGAGGAGGCCGAAGATTCCCATCATTTCAGCCATCTCTCGGACTCGCTCGTGCCGCTCGGCTTTGGTCATTTCCGTGCTCATTTTGAGCCCGAACGCCATGTTCTCCCGAACGGTCTTGTGCGGATACAGCGCGTAATTCTGGAACACCATTGCGACGGGCCGATCTTTCGCGTGGAGCTCCGTCACATCCTCGTCGCCGAAGACCACCTGTCCCGATGTCGGCTCCTCCAATCCGGCGACCATGCGCAGCGTCGTCGTCTTCCCGCAGCCGGACGGACCGACCACCGTGACGAACTCGCCGTCGCCGATCGCTAGATCGAGGTCGTCCACGGCGACGATCGTGCCTCTATCGAACTCCTTTCGGAGAGTGTCTAATGTGACGTCCGCCATTCGTTGTTTCAGTTCGTCATCCGAGTATAATAATTCTTCCTCATTTTTCAAACTGTGTTGAAATATGTTTTCGTAAATACCGATTCGAAAAACATCTATTTTTATATATAATGATCAGCGAGGAACATCCCAAAAACTAAATGTATGAATATGTAATTCCTCACTTGTTGCAAACCTCATGAACAAGAAACGCCGAACACTGCTCAAGACGATCGGGGGATCGGCCGCAATCGCAACCCTTGCGGGTTGTACGGGCTCTGATGACGAAATCGACGGTCCGACGGTTTGGACTGACCTCGCAGGCGCTGAGGACGAGGACATACAGGAGGCACTCGCGACATACGCGGAGGAGTCCGGCCTCGAGATCACTCAGGAAGAGCCCGGTGGCGATCTCGACGACCAGCTCGAAACCGCGATACCGTCCGGCGACGGTCCCCACTCGTGGATCTGGGCGCACGACTGGGTCGGCCGGTTTGCAGTCCGTGAAGAGCCGGAGTTCCTGTACGACGCGACCGACGACGTAGACGTCTCGCTCGATCAGTACACTGGTGCGGCCCGAGACGCAGTCCAGTTCGACGACGCCGTTCACGGGCTCCCGTTCGCCTCCGAGACGGTCACCCTCTATTACAACGAAGACATGGTCGACGAGCCGCCGGCGACGATGGACGAGATGGTCGATATCATGGAGGAGTTCCACGATCCGGCCAACGGGGAGTACGGCCTCTCGTATCCGGCGACAGATCCGTACTTCGCGAGCGGCTTCCTGCAGGTGTTCGGCGGGAACCTCTACGACGAGGACGCGCTCGAGGTGACCGTCGATAGCGACGAGTGCAAGCAGGGCCTCGAAGCGCTCGAGACCCTGTTCGACTACATCCCGGAGGATCCCGGATACGAGTCGCAAATCGTCGTTTTCGCCGACGAGCTCGCACCGTTTGCGATCAACGGTCCGTGGGAGCTCGGAAACCTCGGCGATGAGGTCGAGAACATCGGCGTCACGGAGCTACCGACCGTCGACGGTCACCATCCTCGGTCGTTCTCCGGGATCCAGATGCTCTATTTCAGCTCGATGCTCGCAGATGCGGAAGAAGACACTCTCGAAGCCATCACCGGTTTCGCAGAGTGGTACACGACAAACGAGGACATCATCCTCAACAACGCCGAACGCCACGGCTTCATTCCGGTACTTGAAGCCGCCGTCACGGATACGGAGCTCACGGACGAAGTCGAGGCGTTCGCTCAGCAGGTCGACCACGGCGTTCCGATGCCGACGCATCCGGACATGGACAGCGTCTGGGAGCCGGTCGAGGAGGCTCTGACCCGCGTCTTTAACGGAGACCAAGACGGGGACGAGGCGCTCGATCAGGCCGCCGACGAGATCCGCGATCGCATCTAAGCACACCCCCACAGATCTATCATGGCTTCGTCAATCGGCACCGGTGTGAACCAGCTCTCTCAGCTCTGGGAGTGGATTCCATTTTCGAAACGAGACTGGGGACTGCTCCTCGTCGCGCCCGGTATGATACTCTTCTCTGCGTTCATGCTGTATCCGATCGTCTTCCTGTTTTATATTTCGCTGACTGACGCGACGTTCGCCGGGTCAGTCATCGGCGGCAGCGCGGAGCTGATCGGACTGGACAACTACGTGCAGCTGTTGAGCGACTCGCAGTTTTGGACCTCGATGTCTACGACGTGGCTGTTCGTGGCGGTCTCACTCGTTATCAAAGTCATTGTCGCGGTCGGAATCGCCCTGCTTTTGAACCACGCTAGGGTGGCAGGCAAACGGTACATGCGGGCGGCGGTAATCGTCCCGCTCGGCTTCCCGGCCATCTTCACCATCACCGTCTGGCGCGGGATGTTTAGTGACGCCCGGTTTGGCGTGTTCAACGTCGTCTTGGACCAGTACAACGAGGCCGTACTGTGGCTCGGGTCGGCGGTCGACACGGTTGTGTTCTTCGCGAGCGTCTCCGTCCCGCAGGCGTTGTTGGTCGACGTCCCGGTCGGGTTTTTAAGCGGCCGATGGGAGGCGTTCTTCGCGTACGTCATCACGGAAGTCTGGTTAGCGTACCCGTTCATGGTGATCATCATCGTGAGCGCGCTCCAAGACGTCCCTCGCGAGCTTCACGAAGCCGCGAAAGTTGACGGGGCGGGCTATTTTCACCGATTCACGACGGTGACGCTGCCCGCGATCAGACGCCCCGTGCTGTTCGCATCGATCCTCACGGGGGCGACATCGTTCCAACAGTTCCTGATTCCATGGGTGTTCAACCAAGGCGGTCCGTCGAGACAGAACGAACTGATAATCGTGTACGGCTATCGAGAGGCGCTCAACTTCAACGAGTTCGGCCTCTCGGCGGCGATCCTGATCGTCGCGATCGGGTTCGTCGGGCTGTTCATGTACTTCGCCGTGAAGTACGGTCGGCTCGCGGAAGGGGTGGCTGACAAATGAGCTGGCTTCGGTCGAGCGCCGACCTGCTTCGTGCGAAGCTCGTCAGCTTTGCGACAGCGCCAAAACGCGCGGTCGTGCTGGTCAAGCGAGCGATCTACGACGTTCGAAACGGCGATCGGAGCGTCTTTGATGTCGCCGCGAGCGTCGCGATGACCGCGCTCGGGTTTTTGATGCTGCTCGTCCTGTTGTTCCCGCTGTACTGGATCACCGCGGCGTCGCTCGCTGAGGGAACTCGGCTGTTCAATACCGACGGAATATTCCCGGATCCGTCGACGTACAACCTCGATGCGTACCGGTGGGTGATCTTCGAATCCGACTTCTTCTTCGAGAGCGGCGACTGGGGCTATCCGACAGTCGCACTCGGCGGAAACGGGCTGCTTCCCGTCTCGTTTGAATGGGCCGGCACCGACACCGGTCCCGGTGCGCTGTTCAACAGCCTCTATATCGTCTCGGTGACGATCGTGGTCGGATTCTCGATGATCGTTCCCGCCGCGTACGCGTTTTCACGTCGGAGCTTTATCGCTCGCAAACGGATCCTCTACGGCTACGTGCTGTTCACGCAGATCGGTGCCGGGTTATCGATCGCGACGCTCGTGGCCCTCTACTCGCTGTTCAGCACGTACGGGCTGACGAACAACTTGTTTATCCTCGGGCTGTTCTACGCCGCTGGTGCGATCCCATTCAACACGTGGCTGTTGAAAACGTACATGGACAACATCCCCGTCTCTTACGAGGAGGCGGCGATGGTCGACGGCGCGAGCTTCCTCGAGACGATCCGAGAGATCATCATCCCGCTGACGAAACCCGGACTCGCCGTCATCCTCATCTTCGTTTGGCTCGCGGGATGGAACGAGTTTATCATCGCACAGACGCTGCTTTCGCCGGAGAATTACCCGCTCTCAGTAGAGCTGTACAATCTCGCAACGGAAGGCCGATTCAGCACCCCGTGGACACGCTTCGCGGCGTTCGCGAATCTATTCGCACTTCCGGTCGCGATCATCTACTTCGCCGCACAGCGCTCGGTGGAGAGCGGCCTCTCGTTCGGCGGGATGGAAGGCTGACATCCCTCCCGCCGTAGAAACGGGGTTTCAGCCTTGAAATGTCTATACGTTCGCTGTCGACGACGGACTGTGGTTTCTCCTTTCGTTTCAACACCGGCTCGCGAATTACGGTTTTGAACCCGACTCAGTCCGACGCGTCCGGCGTCGGCGCCGCCCCGGGGAGCCGGTCGCGGTCGTGTGGCGCCTCCCAGTCGAGGCCCGGGCCGCGAGCAATGATCCCAGAGGGGGTCACGTCGGGATGGGTCGTGTAGTAGTGCTCTTTGATGTGGTCCATGTTCACGGTCTCGGCGACGCCCGGCGTCTGGTAGAGGTCACGCAGGTACTCCCAGAGGTGCTCGT
>LKMY01000155.1 GCA_001564205.1 Nanohaloarchaea archaeon PL-Br10_U2g5 | reverse complement strand
GCCGTCGCTTCCGGACCCATGCCGGTCGTTTCGACCCAGAAGATGGCGAAGATCGCTCCGCCGATGACCATGAACGTCAGGTCGACGGCGAGCCGAACTGCGATCATCCACGGCTCGACAGACGCCGGGATCTCTCCGAGGAACCACATCCACTCGGTCCGTGCTTGAATCGGGTTCAGGTAGTAGAAGAACCCGGAGATGGGTTGCCCCTGGTCGCTGTACACGCCGAGCCACGAAGGCATCCCCGCCCACTGCGAGGAGAGGATCTGGCCGAGGAACTGGATGTTCGCCTGCAGCGCGCGAACGAGGATCATCGGCAGGACGGACGCGTAGATGAGCTTCACCGGGAATCGCCCACGCGCACCCTTCACGCGGGCGTGTGACAGTGGGATCTCGACGCGAACCGACTCCGCATAGACGACGATCCCGAAGATGAACACCGTCGTGAACAGCGCGAGGATACTCCCCGGCTCGAACAGCAGGTTCTGGAGTCCCTCCGCGGTGAACGGCGACAACGACACCGGCGCATCACCGAAGATGAGCCCGTACCAGCTTGCGAAGAAGCCGGGCTCGCCGAGCGCGGAGAAGCTGAAGAACCCGCCGACGATCTGCTGGCTCACGGCGGCAATAATAAACAGGCCAACACCGGAGCCGACACCCCATTTGCTCACGATTTCGTCCATGAACAGGATCAGGACGCCGCCGATGAACACCTGAGAGAAGATCAGCAGCTCGACGCCGAAGGTTCCGATCCCGAGCGCCTGTGAGACGGCCGGGTCGGCTGGAAGGAACTCGCCAGTGAACACCATCGGAGCCGCCGTCAGTGCAGTGACGATGATCACCAGCAGTTTCTGCAGTCCCTGATACAGGATCTGGTCACGCGGATCGTTCGTGTCGAGCCCGAGTAGGTTCGCACCGCCGAGCAGCTGCAAGACAATCGATGCCGTAACGATCGGACCGATACCGACCTGCAGCAGCGAACCGGACTCGCCGGCGAGTATCGACCGGAACTGCCCGAAGAAGTCTGTCCCTTGACCGGCCGCCAACCCGAACGGGTTGATATTGGTCAAAAAGAAGTAGACGATCAGGATTCCGGCCGTCCACATGAGCTTCCGCTTGAACGGAACGTGACCCGCGGGTCGCTCCACGACGGGCATCCGCGTGAGTACCGGTTCGGCGACCTCCTTCCAACTCATCGTTACGCCTCGTTTGCTTCGTCGTCCGAAGTGTTTTCTGGTTCGTCAGCGGCTTCTTCGGCGCGCTCGGAGAGCGTCGCCTCGCCGCCGGCCTCTTCGATGAGTTCGACCGCTCCAGCGGTGAAGGCGTCAGCCGTGATGTGAAGCTCCCGACGGACTTGTCCGCCACCGAGCACTTTCACAACGTCGGCATCGTAGCCGTCGTCAATGACGTCTCGCGCGTCGATGACGTACGCGTCGCCGTCTTCCTCGGCGAGACCTTCAGCGGCGTACAGCGCCGCATCCTCGTCGAGCTTCTGCACCGTGACTTCGAGGACCTCTGTCTGTGCGTCCGCGGGGCGCTTGAACCCGTACTTGCCGAGCGGACCGTAGTTGTGGAACTCGTGTTTCGAGCGACCGGCCGCACCGCGACCACCGCGGTGACCGGCGCCGCGCCGGTTCTTGTGCGTGCCGCCGCCGTGCGTCCGCGATCCTCGCTGTCGACGTTTCTTGCTCGTCATCGCATGGCCTCCAGGAGACTGTCGATCTCTTCTGTCGTGTGGCGACCGAGCTCACCGCCCTCGATCACCGGGTGTTTGATACCTTCGTGACCGCCGCGAGGCGCGTGGAGCCGCAGCGTCGGGGAGAGTCCCTGCTCGCGCAGGGTCGTCTCTTCCGCGACGAGCGCGTCCGCGAGCGACTCGAGGTCGGCGTAGTCGGTGTTGTCGTCGATCCACTCGTCGTCGATGTCGGCGGAGCCTTCGAGGGGCTCACCGCGTCGAGCGATGGTGGACGCAACGGCGTCGACGCTCGGCTCCCCGAACGCGACGATGTCGTTCACCTTGGTGATCATGCCGCGGTACGAGTCCGTCTCGGGGACGAACGTCGCGTGGTTGACGCGCCCGACGTTCAGCATGTCGAGCGTGTCTTCGACGCCGTACTCGAGGTTGACGTCACCGCGAAGCTGCACGATTACTTGCATCACTTGCTCACCTCATCGTAGTGGACTTCACGCGCGTGTTGTGGCGTGCGGGACTGCGCCGCGTTCTCTAAGGCGTTGAACGTCGCTTTCGCGAGGTTCACCGTCGTGCGCGTGTTTCCATCGGAGTTCGTCCATGCGTCCTCGACGCCGGCAAGCTCTAGGATGTTGCGGACCGTCTCCGCGGCCGCGAGGCCCAACCCCTGCGGGGCGGGCTTGATCTCGACCGTAACGGAGCCGGCCTTTCCGTTCGCCGTTCGGGTCAGGGAGTTCGTGCCGCCGGGCTGGTCCTCCCAGGAGCCGGAGCCACGGTCGACCTTGATGATATTCAGCTTCGCGACGTCGATCGCCTTTTGGATCGCGCCGCCGACCTGATCGTCGCGGGCCTGCGCGTAGCCGAGGTAGCCGTCGCGGTTACCCACGGCGACCACACAGCGGAACTTCACGCGCCGTCCGGAGTCGGTCATGCGCTGGACCATGTTGATGTCCAGCACCTCGTCTTCCAGCCCCGGGAGGAGCTGGTCGACGATCTCCGCCTCCTTCAGCGGGAGGCCGGAGTCAAGCGCCTGTTCCATCGACGAGATGTCGCCGTCCTGTACTTGCCGGCCGAGCCGCGTGCGCGGCTCCCAGCCGTCGTTGTGTCTACTCATGGTCCTCCTGGATTGTCGCGAGCACGTCGTCGAAGTGCTCGGGTAACTCGGCCGCATCGAAATCACCGCTGTACAGCGGCTCGTCGAGCTGCTCGGCGTACGCGGCGATATGCTCGCCACGCGTGCGCGACCAGTCGGCCAACACGCTGTCGTTGTGGGGGATCTCGAGGCCGGCATCGATCGCTCCTTCCTGTACTGCGAACGTCTTGTTGCCGGGCGTCGCCGTGTTGAGCCCAATGTCGAGGACGGCCTCATCGAGGCCGGCGTCGACGGCGCGGGCGCCCGCGAGATAGCCCGTGAGATACGCGCTGGGGAGGTTGCCCGTCGGGGCGTCCCAGCCGTACTCAGCGAGCTCCTCGCTGGAGGCGGCCGCGTGGGTCTCGTCGCCGTCGGGTCCGGGAGTCACCAGCTGCGCCCTGACGTGAGCGTTGCTCACCCGGGCGACCAGACGAGGTTTGCCCGATTTCAGCAGGCGCAACCGCTGATGGTAATCCGTCCGGACCTCGCGGCGGCGCCGCATCGGCACCTTGTATCGTGGTCCTGTCGCCATTAGTTCGTCACCTCGTAACCGTACTGCGTCTGGATGTACGCCTCCAGCCGGGCGACGTCCTCGAACTCGCCACCGCTCGCTTTGTTGTACAGCGTGCGGTACTCTGTGGCGTCGAGCACGTCTTTCTCGTCGCGGAGCTCCTTCAGGCGGGCCCGCTGTGCGCGGATGCGCGCCTTCCAGTCGTCTTTGGTGTTCTGTCGCGCTCCGGCTTTCCCTTTCCGGGTTCCGGCCCCGCTTTTGTGGCCGTACGAGCGCTTCTCGGCACGCTCGCGGGCTCGACCGCGGGAGTTTGTCTTCGCGTCTTTCGCGCGGATCGTTCCCTGGTCGATGAGTTCGCGGATATCCTCACGGGTAATCGCGTCCTCGACCTCTTCTTGTGCCTCGGGGTCGAGCCAGACACGGCCCTTGCCGACGTCGAGCTCGTCCGCTGCGAGCCGTTTCTGTGCTTTTAGGTCACTCATCGTCATCGACCTCCACTTCGACGTAGGTCGGGTTCAACACGCGGATCTCGCGCTCCTCCGCCTCGTCCTCGATCAGTTCGCGCTTCCGTCCGCCGACCTTTGAGGCGATTCGCACCGCCTGCATATCGGCGTCAACGCCTTCGAGATCGTCTGTGTTGTGCACGCGGACCTCCTCGAAGCCGCTCGGATGCAGGTCGCGTGAGGCCGTCGGCGAGCGGAACCCCGCCTGAACGACGGGACCCTTCGCTTTCATCCGACGACGCTGCTTGGAGAGCCCGCCGCGCGGCTTGCGCCACGAGGTGGGAATCCGCTTCTTCTTGTGGTAGTCCTGCCGATTGAACTGGGGCTTCCCCTCGCGGTGCTTCTGTGCGAGCGCGCGAGCGGTATCGTCGTCCAGTTCCGGCGTCTTGTCGGCGTGACCGCGGGCGCGAAGCTCAGTTTCGACGTCTTCGTCGGTGTCGGCCTCGTCGGCTTCTTCCTCCTCGTCGGTCTCGTCTTCGATCTCCGCGTCTGCCTCTTCGTCGACCTCGAGCCCGCCGACGTCGGCTTTGATACGCGCAGCGAGCGCGTTGCCGACGCCGTCGACCTCGGAGAGCTCCGACTGAGAGGCTGCCTTCACGTCTTCGACCGTCTCGTAGCCGGCCTCGCGAAGGGCGTCCGCCTTCGAGGGACCGACACCGCTGATGTCTTCGAGTTCTTCAGCCATCTGTTAGGCACCTCCGGTGGGCTTCTCGACGATGTACACGCCGTCTTGGAAGACGCGCGTGTCCTTGTCGGTCACCTTCGTCAGTTGTTCGATGTCGGCGGCGGTCTGCCCGACGGCCTCCTTATCGGAGCCCGAAAGCGTGACCGTCTCGCCGTCGATCTGTACGTCCGTGTCCCCGCGGACCGGGGTGCGTCGCTGTGCGCGCTCGCCGAGGAAGTTCTCGATGACAACCTCGTCGCCCTCCACGGTCACCTGCATCGGGAAGTGGGCGTAGTACACTTCCATCGTGTACTCCCATCCGTCGGTGACGCCGTGGATCATGTTGGAGACGTGGCTCTCGAAGGTGCCGACCGTGGCGTTCGTCTTCGCGTCCTCGTTCTCGGAGGCGATAGCGACGACACCGTCTTCGACCGTGACCTCGATGTCGGGGTACCAGAGGCGTCGCGTAACGCTCCCGTTGGGACCCTCGACGGTGAGTTCGAGGTGGTCGGTCTCGGCGGAGACGTCGTCCGGAATATCGATTTCGACTCTGTTCATTATTAGTAGACGTATGCGATCACTTGGCCGCCGATGCCCTCCTCTCGGGCCTCGTAGTGGCTCATGACGCCGTGGCTCGTCGTGACGATGAGCGTCCCGTAGTCACGGGCGGGGAGGAACCGCTTCTCCCATTTCTCGAACTCATCTGCGCCCGCGGAGTAGCGGGGCTT
>LKMY01000154.1 GCA_001564205.1 Nanohaloarchaea archaeon PL-Br10_U2g5 | reverse complement strand
GTCGAGGACCTCCTCGAACGGGTCGATGAGCGGATCGAGCGCGACGAGCGCGTGCTCGTCACCACCCTGACCAAGCGGATGGCCGAAGACCTCACGGAGTACTTCGAGGAGGCCGGCGTCGACGTCGCGTACATGCACGACGAGACGGACACCTTGGAGCGCCACGAGATCATCCGCGACCTCCGGCTCGGCAACATCGACGTGCTCGTCGGGATCAACCTGCTGCGTGAGGGGCTCGACATCCCGGAGGTGAGCCTCGTCGCGATCCTCGACGCGGATCAGGAGGGATTCTTACGCTCCACCACGACGCTCGTCCAGACGATGGGGCGGGCCGCTCGCAACGTCAACGGCGAGGTCGTCCTCTACGCGGACCGGATGACCGACTCGATGGAGGCGGCCATCGAGGAGACGCAGCGACGCCGGGAGATCCAGCTGGCGTACAACGAAGAGCACGGGTACGAGGCGACGACGATCGACAAGCCGGTCAGCGAGACGAACCTCCCCGGGTCGAAGACGGACACCTCGAACGTCAGCGTGGGCGACGTCGACACCGAAGAAGAGGCGACAGCGCAGATCGAGGCGCTCGAAGAGCGGATGAACGAGGCCGCGAGCAACCTCGAGTTCGAGCTGGCGGCGGACATTCGCGATCGGATCGCGGAGCTCCGCCGAGCCTTCGAGCTTGACGGCGACGAGGAGGGGGTTCCGGCCCCGATGGTCGACGACTAACACCGATAGTCGACGACTCGGCCGCCGGGTTCTGCGGTCCCCGATTCTCAGCTCGCGCAACTCTGACGGCGAGGTTTTTATCCGTGACCGCCAGAGCCGCTCACATGAATCGCCGCGCGGTCGTGGCCGGCGGCCTCGCTGTCGTCACCGCGGGGTGCGTCGACCGGATACACGACGTCGCCGCGTCGACGCCGCGAGACCTCCGGGTCCGAAGCCGATACCTCGACGGTGATCCGCTCCTCGAAGGGCGCAGCATCCGCTCTCGACCCGAGGAGCTGCCGACCCACGCCGTCTCGTTCCGCTCGGCTCGAGGCGCTCGCCGCGCTGTCCGCTCCGACGCCGACGCGATGCACGCGTTCGCCGGGGAGACGTCGTTCGTCGACGACGGCGGCGAGTCGGTGCTCGTCGTCGCCCAGCGGCTCGCGCCCTCCGAGGCCGTCCTCCGGCTCGCATCGATCAGCCGCACCGGCGATCGGTCCCTCCGGGTCGCCGTCGACGAGACGGGCACCCGCGGGGAGACCGACACGGACGACGAGCCGGTGACGAAAACGCTCCTGATGCGGCTGACCGACGAGCGGGGGCCGCCCGAGCGCGTCGTCGTCTCGGTCGGCGGCGAGCGCGCGGGGGTGACGATATGAGACGCTTCGGACGTCGCCGACCCGCGTCGTCGACCCCGCCCCGTCTCGCGGAACGGCCGTGTCTCGATCGGCACGTGATCGGCTCCCTGTCCCGGGATCGTTATGCGTCTCGGCGCGTTTGACTCCGACATGAGTCTCCCTCGCCGCGCACTCGGACTCGCCCTCCTCGTCGTCGCCGCGGTCGCGCTCGCCCTCGCGGCTCGTCTCGCGCCCGCGGTCGCTCCGGTGAACGCCTCCGGAGTACCCGCACTGATCGCGCCCTCACCCTTCTCGAACGCCGTTACTCCGGCACTCCTCGCTGCCGGCTCGGTCCTGCTGGTCACGGGGGTCGCCGCCCTCACGGGATCCGCGCTCTCCGCGCGCGGCGCGCTCGTCGCGCCGGCGCTCGGCGCGCTCGTCGCGCTCGTTCTCGGCGTCAGTCCCACGGATCCGGCGGTGGTGTTCTCCGCGGGCCTCGAATTCGCCGTCGTCGAAGCCGCGCTCGGTGGGCCGCCCGGCACGGTCGCGGCCGGGGCCCTCGCGGGCGGTGCCATCGCCCCCGTGGTCCGCGCATCGATCACCGGCGACACCGTCGCGCTGCTCGTCGGGGCATTCCTGCTTCTGGCCGGGCTCTCGCTCGCCCCCGCCGCCGGGTTTGCGCTTCTCGCCGGACTGATCGGTGGGGGTCTCGCGGTCGGACTGGCCTGGGCGCTCGACGCCGCCAGTTGGGCACCGTAGCGACCGTTCGTGACCGGGGATCACCGCTTACTCACCGCCTCGACACCGCTCACTCGTGGATCGGAGGAACGTCTCTGATCCTTCCGTATGAAAGTAAATTTGTTGTACTACAAGCTTGTTGGTAATACTTATGTCAGTGGAGCATGTGTGGTTCGACACGGTTCACACGGCTCCACTCACATTACGATGTAAGACCGTTTCCCGAACGACACGACTACCGTCCGACTCACCGGACCGATACAGACAGCGGCAGAGGCAACCCAACGAAAGCGGTCTCGTTTGAGGTGACCAACGATGAGTGAAAGCGAAAACGCAGACACGAACGCGAGCACAGGCCCAGATGTCGAGACGGACATCTTCTCGGAAAGAACACAGCTGAAGCCCTACGAGTACAGCGACTTTCTCGACTACGTCGAGGCGATACGAAACAGCTACTGGGTACACACGGAGTTCAATTTCGACGGGGACGTCCAAGACTTCAAGGTCAACACGACTCCTGCCGAGCAGACCGTTATCAAGCGGACGATGTTGGCTATCGCGCAGATCGAGGTACAGGTGAAGACGTTTTGGTCGGATATCTACGAGGAGATGCCCAAACCCGAGGTCGGGAATGTCGGTATGACCTTCGCGGAGAGCGAAGTGCGGCACATGGACGCCTACAGTCATTTACTCGATGTCCTTGGGATCACGGATGACTTCGAGCAGGTGACTGAGGAGCCAGCGATGAAAAAGCGGATCGCGTATCTCGACGAATATCTGGAGAAGAGGGAAAATGACGACGAACGGGAGTACGTGATGAGCATCCTGCTGTTCAGTACGTTCGTCGAGCACGTATCGCTGTTCAGCCAGTTCCTCATAATGACGAGCTTCGACAAGCACGAAAAGAAGTTCAAGGGGATAGCGAACGCCGTCGAAGCGACCAGCAAAGAAGAGCAGATTCACGGTCTGTTCGGGGTCGAGCTGGTGGAGACGATCAGAGAGGAGAACCCGGATCTCTTCGGTGATGACTTCGAGGAAGACGTCCAAGCGGCCTGTCAGCAGGCCTACGAGGCAGAGATGGAGATACTGGATTGGATATTCGGTGATGGCGAACTGGAGTTTCTCCCCAGAGAACATGTCGACGCGTTTCTGCGAGACCGGTTCAATCAGAGTCTAGAAAACGTCGGCGCGGAACCGACATTCGAGACGGACGATGACCTGGTTGAGGAGACGCGTTGGTTCGATGAAGACATTATGATGACGAAGGATAACGACTTCTTCAGCAAGCGGTCGACCACGTACAACAAACACACGCAGAGCGTTACCGCCGAGGACATGTTCTAACAATGGCGCAAACAGAACTCGACAGAGTCGAGGAACAGCACGAGGAACCGTTCTACTGGCTGAACGAGGACAGTAGGGAGTTTCTCAGAGAGGGATATCTACTCGAGGGGGTCGAAGCGGAAGAGAGAGTCAGACAGATAGCGGAGCGCGCCGAAGAGATTCTGGGTGACGAGGGCTTCGCGGACAAGTTCTACGAGTACATGAGCCGAGGCTTCTATAGTCTCGCCAGCCCGGTATGGTCCAACTTCGGACTGGACAGGGGCCTTCCTATCAGTTGTTTCGGCAGCTACATGGACGATAACATAGAGAGCATTCTCTACACCCAAGCAGAGGTGGGTGAGATGACCAAGCAGGGCGGAGGCACGAGCGGGTACTTCGGTGAGCTACGGCCGAGAGGCAGTCCGATAACGAACAACGGAAAGAGTAACGGGAGTTACAGTTTTACGGAGCTGTTCGACACCATTATCAACGTCATCAGTCAGGGCGAAACCCGGAGAGGGCAGTTCGCTGGCTACATCGATGTCGAACACGAGGACTTGGACGAGTGGCTTAACATCAAAACCGAAGGGGATCCAGTACAGGACATCTACTACGGTGTCATCATCGGTGATGACTGGTTCCAGGCGATGATCGACGGCGACGAAAAGAAGCGAGAGACGTGGGCAGAGATCATCGAGACCCGGATCAACATCGGCGTCCCGTATCTCATCTTCCGGGGGAACATGAACGAGGGGAGACCACAGGTCTACAAAGACAGGGACTACCAGATAAACGCGTCCAACCTGTGTACCGAGATAGCACTGCCAGCCACGGCGGACGAGAGCTTCGTCTGCTGTCTCTCGAGTATGAACGCCCTCCACTACGACGAGTGGAAGGACACCGATGCAGTGGAGACGCTGACGCGGTTCCTGGACGCGGTGATGGAGGAGTTCATTCAGGAGACGGAGGGTGTACGGTTCATGGAGCGGGCCGTGCGGTTCGCGAAGCGACACAGAGCGATCGGGATCGGCGTCCTCGGTTGGCACAGCTATCTCCAGAGCAACATGATCCCCTTCGACAGTATGGAGGCGATGGAGAAGAACGAGGAGCTGTTCCGGACAATCAAAGAGCGGAGTTACGAGGCGAGTGAAGCGCTCGCCGACGAGTTCGGAGAGCCGGAGGTGCTCGAGGGCTACGGCAGGCGGAACACGACGACGATGAGCGTGGCCCCGACGAAGTCGAGCAGCGTCATTCTGGGCCAGGTCAGCCCGAGCATCGAGCCGCTGAAATCGAACTACTTCGTGCGAGACGGCGCGAAGCTGAAGTCGACGCAAAAGAACAGATTCCTCCAAGCGATACTGACGGAGAGAGGCAAAGACGAGCGCGAAGTCTGGGACAGCATCGCGAATAAAGACGGGAGCGTTCAGCATCTCGAGTGTCTGACGGACGAAGAGAAAGAGGTGTTCAAGACCTTCGCCGAGATACCACAGATGGCGATCATCAACCAGGCGGCACAGAGACAGAAACACATCGATCAAGCACAGAGCGTGAACGTCTCGATCGACCCGAGCGAAGTGAGCGTCAAGGAGATCAATCAGCTCTACATAGAAGCTTGGAAGAAGGGAGTCAAGAGCCTCTACTATCAGCACAGCGTGAATGCCGCACAGAAATTCAGTCGAGATATTCTCGAGTGCAGAGCCTGTGAGAGCTGATCTCTCCTCGTAGCCGGCTGGTTTACCGTCCCGGTCGCTCCGTCTCCGATTCCAGATCGACGTCCCGCTCCGCCTCGCGGTCGACGTCTTCGGATCCTGGAACGTCGGCGAGCCGAGCGGCCTCGGCGGCGGAGGCGGTGTCGG
>LKMY01000153.1 GCA_001564205.1 Nanohaloarchaea archaeon PL-Br10_U2g5 | reverse complement strand
GGACGTGGCTGGGGACGCGAGTTGGCTCCGGATACGTCCCACAACGCGACACGGAGCGCCCGCCCGTGGGGCGGTCGTGCGACTCGAAACCACGGCCGGTGTGCAACGACGAGCGATCGACGCCGGTGGAGGGTGTCTCTGTCAGACCGAACCGGTTGCTCACTTCGGTCTCGGTGCGGCCGACCCCCTCCGTGTCGACATTCGGTGGCCGGATGGACGCGAGCGAACGCTGACCAACGTCTTGGCCGAAACGGAGCTGTCTGTCCGTCACCCCTCGCGACGAAGCGCGGCGATAACTGAAGAGCAGTGGCAACGGGGCGACAGTCCCCTCCATCGATAGCGCAGCGGCGATTGTCACCTCTCAACCGGGACCTCCGACCGCGATATCGCTTCGGTCACCGAACCCGCCTGGCCAGAACTGCCGCCCTTCGCGGGTTCAAGTATCCGGGGATGTACCCACGAGTATGGTAGACCCGACTTCCGACCTCGAGGAGGACGTCGACGAGGAGTCCGCGCCGCGCTGTGGAACGTGTGGGAAGCCGGCGTTTGGCGCCGGCCGTCGAACAGTGACGTGGGTCGACGGCGGAACCGTACAGCATCGACACTTCTGTACGCAGGCCTGTCGAGATGAGTGGAGTGACGAGCGACTGTCGGGGTAGCGCCTGACGGAGGTCTCCCCAGAAACCGACCACGATGTCCTTTCGGCGAGAGCACGCGGGAGGCTTTTTACCGCGGGGGTGGTACCGAGTAGTATGATATCGCTCGACGAGGCGGTTACCGCCCGACTTGAGTCGCACGGGGAACGATTTGAGGTGCTTATCGATCCGGATGCCGCGCTCGCGATGAAACGCGGCGAGTTTGAGGGCGATCTGGAAGACGTGATCGCCGCCGAAGACGTCTTCGAGAACGCCTCTCGCGGCGACCGGCCGGCCGAAGAGGACTTAGAGACGGTGTTTGGGACGACAGATCCACTGGCGATCATTCCCGAAGTCGTCGAGCGCGGGGAGATCCAGATCACGGCAGAGCAACGTCAGGAGATGCTCGAACGGAAGCATAACCAGCTGGTCACAACCATCACGCGTAACGCCGTGAATCCGCAGATGGACGACTCTCCGCACCCGCCGGAGCGAATCGAGCGGGCGCTCGAAGAGGCCGGCTTTCAGGTCGATCCGATGGAGCCCGTTGAAAATCAGGTCGACGACGCGCTCGAGGCGTTACGCCCCGTCATTCCGATCCGCTTCGAAGAGGTGACGATGGCGGTCCAGCTGCCGGCCGACTACGCGGGTTCCGGACAGGCACAGGTTCGCGAGTTCGGCGACCTCGAACGCGAAGAGTGGCAGAACGACGGCTCGTGGGTCGGTGTGCTCACGTTCCCGGCCGGCCTCCAAAACGATCTGTACGATCTCGTCAACGAGGTCACGTCCGGCGAGGGAGATGCCCGCGTTATTAAGGATAAAGACGAGTTGCGGACGCGGTAAGCGGTTGGATCGTCAACGATCCGAGGGCCATTCGAGAGGTTGGCTGGGTTCGGTCAGCGTTCATAATAACTGACCCCGGAAAATTAACGGATAGTTTAACAAAACCTACTTAAACTCTCCGAGCCTGTTTAATAATACAATGGCTCAGAGCTGTACCTCCTGTGATGCGACGTTCGAATCGGCAGCAGCACTCACGCAGCACCTTCCGCTTCACCACAACACCTGTGCGGTGTGTAACGAAGTGTTCGACGAGACGGACTCGCTACGCGAGCACGTTCACGCTGCCCACTGATTCACGAGTCAGCGGTGCCGCGTAAGACGTTTTTATACCACAGATCGCGAGCGTTTCGTCTCTGACCGAACCGTCTGGGCGATCCGTTCTGCAGCACGCCGGGCGCCCGCAATGTTCCCAGCAAATGGGCCGACAGTGCACGCTGCGAGTGCTCCAGTAACGAACACCTGCGAGCAACTCCGGTCGTTTCGACACCACGAGAGCGTCTCGTCGTCGAGTATCGGAACGCCGTCTGCTCCGCGTTTCAGCCGGAGCGACGACGCCACGGCATCGACAAACGGACTGCAGTATGCCGGTCTGAACCCGGTTGCGAGGACGACCCGGTCGGCGTGGACGCGCGTCCCTTCATGACACCGTAATTCGACGTCGCCTCCGACCGGCGAGGCATCGGCGATACGACACCGACGGTGAGAGACCCGCTGAGACCCCATGATCCGGTCTTCGAGATATGGCGGCATCGTCCCGTCGTTGCGAGCCTCGTAAACGCGATCCATCCGCGCACGAGAGCCTGTCGGCAGTGAGTGTAAGCGGCGCTCAATATGTCGCCAGTTCAGCCACTGCGGATCCGCCTCCATCCGGGCCGTTCGAATCGGTCGCCGGGTACAGAGCGTCACCGCTGTCCCAGTGTCTGCGAGGGATGTCGCAACTTGACCGGCCGTCGTCCCACCACCGACGACACAGACGGGTTCATTCCGATCGTTCGTCTCAAGCGGTGACCCGTCCGTCTCCCAGACGTGTTCAACCGGCGGTACTCCCTGGCCCCACGCCGGATAGACATACCCATTGCCGGGCCCGATCGCGATAACGACATTTTCTGCACTGACCGTGCCACTGGTCGTTCGGACGGTAAGCGACCGGCCCCGCTCGATACCCGTGACTTGCGCTTCCCTCAGGCAGTCCCGGAGGTCGAACCGGTTGACGACGTGTTCGGCATGGTCAAGAAAGAGGTCGAGCGACGGTCGCAAGGGGATCCCCGGAGATTCGACGAGCTCGCTCTCACGATCCTCCGTCTCTGCGAACGATTCGAGGTCGAACGGATCGCCCCCGACGTGTTGGACGAACGGGGACCTGAGCGTCTCCATCCCGCACGCGGACGCCCGCCGACGGAACGCGCCGAGATACTCGCCCGTCTCGTCGACGACGAGGAGGTCACTCGTAGATAGCCCCGTCTCGAGCAGTTCTCGTGCGAGGTACGTGCCGTGGATACCAGCACCGATGACGAGCCACTCGACGGTCAGACGAAACTCACCCCGAACTCCGCTTGCGCCGACTGAGCAGGTGCCACCATTCCGCAGACGTCCTGGGAGGCGACAGTCGCGACACTCCTGCTGGTTCGGTCAGTCGCGATTTTACTCGTGTTTTTCGAACCCGATTTCCGGGGCCAGCTCCCGAAACGACTGCCGACAGAGCCAGATACCGTACGTACCGACGAGGCCGTTTTCACGGCCTGTCTGTCGACACACTCGTCGCTCACTTGCGGGGTCCACGCCGTCTGCTGATTCTCTGGACATCGGTTAGCGGTGACGCTCTGCGTCCGCCCGGAGCGACGAGTCGAGCGTGTAGTCGTTCGCAATTCGTTCGAGCTCGCCGCTCGCGTTACAGCCCGCAAGTCGAGTGAGCGCGTGCCTTCGGAGCCCGCTAGACATCCCGTCGAGTTGGACGAACAGCCGGAGGTTTCTCGCGTCGCCCTCCTCGGCAAGTCTGTCGAGCGCGTCGAGTCGTTTCTCGCGTCGTACTGCCGATCGAACCGCGGTTTGAAATGCTGATGACATGTGTTCCATTGGATTCGACGTGACGTGTCGTGTCGTGGTTTTCGTACAGTTCCTGACATCGTTCAGCGTGTTTCCGCAAGTGAGCGGTAGGATCCTTCCGAGGCCGATATCCAGGTCGTGAGCGCTGCTTCCCGATTCGGGGCACTGTAGACCGTGTACTCGTTCGGGTGGTCGTCGTACTCCTCGATGACCCCCTGAGTGACCGATGGTCCGATCTCGACTGTCGAAACGCTGGGGGTGCTGTGGCTCCCCGTTCCGGGGTGACCACTCTCGTCGTCGTCGACCGAGTTCGGGGCAGAACGACTCGAGCTCGAGTCGGATCGACTGGATCGCGAATCGGAGCGGTCCGACATTAACGGATCACTCGACAATACCGATCTCGGCAGCCTCATCGTTTGAATCCGCCACACTCGCTTCGGTCGCCTCTGAGCCGTCACCGGTGCGTTTGGTCTCGTCGGAGGCTTCCATACCCCCCTCCTCGGCTTCTTCTGGCGGTTCAAAGACGGGGAATCGGTCCTCAAACGCGCTCCAGTCGGCGGTCATCTCAGCGTCGGAGAGGAGACAATCGTCGAGTCGCGAACGGAGCCGTTCGTGATCCATCTCGGTCCCGATGAAGACGAGTCGCGTACCTCGATCGCCCCACTCGTCGTCCCAAACGTCTTTCAGTCCCGGGTACGCTTCGAGCTGCTCTTCGCGCTCCGCCTGTGGGAGTGCGGCGACCCACTTCCCCGCGGGCGCGACACGAATGGACGCGCCTGCGACGTTCACGCTCAGCGCGTCCTCCTCTCGGCCGGCAAGCCAGAAGTGACCCTTCGCGCGGACCACTGCGTCGGGGACCGTGTCGAGTAAATCGGCAAACCGCACGGGGTGAAACGGCCGACTGACCGCGAACACCGTCGAGGTCACTCCGTGTTCCTCTTCAGCCGAGGCGTGCGGCTCTTGGAGCTCCTGTATCCATCCGGCCGACGTTTGGGCCTCCTCGAAGTCGAACCGCCCCGTGTCGAGGATCGTCTTCGGGTCGACGCGTCCGTGCGTGGTCCTGATGACTTCCGCGCGCGGCTGCAAAGTGTCGAGTACCGCCTCGATCTCGGCGAGCGTCGCATCGTCGACGAGGTCACACTTGTTCAACAGGAGTACGTCACAGAACTCGATCTGCTCAACGATGAGGTCGCCGAGATGTTTCTCGGTACCGTCGTCGTCGAGGATCTCGTCCGACTCGATAGCGTTACGGAACTGATGGGCGTCGACGACGGTCACCGTCGTGTCCAACCGACAGCGGTCTAGCGGCTCGATTCCGGTCTCTTTGTAGAACTCGGTGGGGTCCAAATCCGACTGGTTGAATCCCATAGTGAGCGTCTGTGCGACGGGAAGTGGCTCGGCCACGCCGGTCGATTCAACGATGATCGCATCGAAGTTGTTCGCACGAGTCAGCTCTCCGACGGCATCGAGGAGATCACCGCGCAGCTCACAGCAGATGCAGCCGTTCGACAGCTCGACCAGCTCTTCGTCCTCGTGAGAGATGTCTGAAGACTCTGCGACGAGTTCCGCGTCGATGTTCACCTCCCCCATATCGTTGACGAGCACCGCGAGGTCGCGATCGCTCGTCTCCGAGAGGACGTGGTTGAGAACCGTCGTCTTCCCGGCGCCGAGCACGCCGGAGAGCACCGTCACCGGAGTCGTGTTGTCTCCCATGTGTT
>LKMY01000152.1 GCA_001564205.1 Nanohaloarchaea archaeon PL-Br10_U2g5 | reverse complement strand
TAAAAGACGCGTCCGGGCTCGAGCTCGCTGATCTCTTCCCCGCTACTCCTCGTCGATCTCTTCTTGAAACAACTCGAACAGCTCGGGATCCGTGCCGAACTTGAGCACGTTCGTCACCACGGAGTTCCGGAGGTTGCTGATGAGATCACCGTACTCCTTGTAGAACTCGTGGATCCACTTCGACTCCTGTTCGCGATTTTTAAACATCATGATCGTCTTCCACTGGTACTCCCCGTCGGAGAGAAAGTACATGAACGTGTGGCGGCTCGACCGGATGTGTTCGAGCGCGCCGCGCCAGTTGTCGTCGAACCCGGACGGGTCGAACTGGAACTCGAACAGCGAGAAGAAGAGGTACTCCTCGTTGGGGACAATCGCCTCACGGAACACGCCGTCGGCGCGCATCCGACGGACTGACTCGTTGACCGTGACGTGCGAGACGTCGATGCCGTGTTTCTCATCCAGCAGGTCGCGAAGCGCTCGGGAGGTGAGTTGCGGGTCTCGTGAAAGCTCTTGGAGGATGCGGGTGTCGCGCTCCGAGAGGTCCATATCGGGAATCGGCTGTGTTTCGGGCATCCCCGTCAGTGTCGGCCTGACACCGTAATCAGTATTGGGTGTCGACCACGGCAGCTGTCACCTGTCTCCGGACGAGGCGAACCCGCCGCCCTTTTGCCCGCCTCTCGCCTACGGCGACCATGACCGAATCGGGTGACGACGACTGTGTCCGCTAACCGAAAGGGCGACCGGCGCGAGCGCGAGCTGGTTAACGCGTTAGACGACGCGGGGTTCGCCGTCATGCGCGCACCGGCCAGCGGGGCGGCGACGGAGCGAGAGCTCCCCGACGTGCTCGCCGGCGACGGCGAGACGTTCTACGCGATCGAGGCGAAATCGAGCGCGGGCGACGCGATCTATCTCTCCGGTGAGGAGGTCGAGGCGCTGCTGTTTTTCGCCCGGAACTTCGGCGCGAAAGCGCGGATCGCGGTCAGGTTCGACCGGGAGAGCTGGTACTTTTTCCACCCGGGCGACCTGTACACGACGGACGCCGGCTCCTACCGAGTCAAAAAGGAGAAAGCGCTCGCCGATGGGACCGACTTTCCCGAGTTCGTCGGTGAGACCAAGAAGGTGACGCTCGACGAGGTCGGCGTGGACCCGGACGAACAGCGCCGCGAAGTGTTGGAGGCGGTTCGCGACGGTCACATGCCAATCGAGGACGCGCTCGACGTGTTGTGATCGCGTCGCGAGCGCGAAGCTGTCGAGCGTCGACCCCCTCGCTTATGCCTCGCGACGTCGAACTTAGAAGCGAATGACTGAGGAGTTCGTCCTGCTCGAACCCGACGATCAGCCCGGTGACGAGTGGGAACAGCTGGACGTCTCCGACACGGAGGCCGACCGGGTCGCCCGGAAGCAAGACCGGGAGTTCGACGAGTTCCGCAAGCGGATCAAAGACACCGAGCAGTTCAAACTCCAGGAGTCGGTGTTCGACGACGCGACGCTCGCCGCCCTTTATAAACTCGTCCAGGACGGCTACATCGATGCGTTCGGCGGTCCGGTCTCGACGGGGAAGGAGGCGAGCGTCTTCGAGGCGCTCGGCGGACAGGCCGGAGAGCGACCCGAGCCCGGCTCCGAGGCGGCGGGCGGCGGCCCTGAGGGCGTCACACCAGAGCGCGAGGTCGCAGTGAAGGTGTACCGGATCAACTCCTCGAACTTCCGGCAGATGCGCGACTACTTGGAGGGCGACCCCCGCTTCGAGGGGATCGCGAGCGACAAGAAGGCGGTCGTACTGGCGTGGACTCGCAAGGAGTTCGCGAACCTGAAGCGCGCACGAAAGGCCGGTGTGCGTGTTCCCGAACCGATCGCGGTCCAGCGGAACGTCCTCGTGATGGAGCTGGTCGGCCACGCAGAGGACCGGGCCAGGCGATTGAGCGAAGTCGACGTGGAGAACCCGGAGACGGCGTACGAGGTCGTCCGTGAGTACATGCGTCGGCTCTTTCGGGCCGGGCTGATCCACGGCGACCTCTCGGAGTACAACATGATCATCCACGAGGGGGAGCTCGTCGTCATCGACATGGGACAGGCCGTCACCGTCCATCACCCGAACGCCGGGGAGTTCCTCGACCGCGACTGCGAGAACGTGGCGACCTTCTTCACCCGACAGGGGGTCGACGTCGACCCCGACGACCTTCGCGCGTTCGTGACAGAGCCGGAGCCCGATCCGAGCGGCGAGTCGGGAGCGAACGAGTGAGGAAGTAGCGAGGTCCGCATGAGAAGCCCGAAAATCCCCGTTACGCCGCCACACACGCGTCACAGGCGGACACGTTTAAAAGGCTTCACCGGGTATGCAGCCGCATGCAACACGTGACGGTTCCGCAGGACCGTATCGGCGTCGTCATCGGCGCCGGCGGTGAGACGATGCGGGAGATCGAGGAGCGCGCAGACGTGCGGCTCGACGTCGATTCGGAGACGGGAAGCGTTGCCATCGAAGGAGCCGGCGATCCGGTCGCCGAGATGATCGTACCCGACGTGATCAAAGCCATCGGTCGCGGGTTCAAACCGGAGACAGCGCTGTCGATCCTCGATCACGACCTCCGGACGCTCGATCTGATCGACTTGGCCGAACACACCCGCAACGACAACGACCTCCAGCGCAAGAAGGGACGGATCATCGGGGAGAACGGTCGCACGCGCGAACTCCTCGAGGAACTGTCCGGCGCAAGCGTCGTCGTCTACGGCTCGACAGTTGGGGCGGTCGGCCAGCCCGAAGAGCTGGAAGTCGTGCGCCGGGCGGTCGGAATGCTGCTCGACGGCGCCCCGCACGGCGCGGTGTACTCGTACCTCGAACGGATGTCCAACGAGCTCGACGACGACGTGAGCTTCAACGCACCAGGATAGCGCCACGAGCACCGGACACACTGCCGTCAGGGACGCTGAGCGCTCTTCTCGATCTGCCGTGCTATATAAACACCCATGTTATCAGACCGCATGACAGTCGCAACTCCCCCACCGTGGTGCGGTTTCGCACGACCACAAGCAGAAGGTTTATATAGAATCACAAACAATCAAAGGATGTTATGTCACAGCGACAGCGGATGGGCAATCAGCCCATGATCGTACTTTCCGAAGAATCACAGCGCACCTCCGGAAAGGACGCTCAGAACATGAATATCACGGCCGGCAAAGCGGTCGCGGAATCCGTCCGCACCACGCTCGGCCCGAAAGGGATGGACAAGATGCTCGTCGACTCCGGCGGGTCCGTCGTCGTCACGAACGACGGCGTCACCATCCTCAAAGAGATGGACATCGACCACCCGGCGGCCAACATGATCGTCGAAGTCTCCGAGACCCAAGAGGACGAAGTCGGTGACGGCACCACCTCCGCGGTCGTTGTCGCCGGAGAGCTTCTCGATCAGGCCGAGGAGCTCCTCGACCAAGACATCCACGCGACCACGCTCGCGCAGGGATACCGTCAGGCCGCCGAGAAGGCCAAAGAGATCCTCGAAGAGAACGCCATCGACGTCTCCGAGGACGACTACGACACGCTCGTCCAGATCGCCGCCACGGCGATGACCGGCAAGGGCGCGGAGAACGCGAAGGACCTGCTCGCTGAGCTCGTCGTCGACGCCGTGCTCGCGGTCAAAGACGACGACGGCATCGACACGGAGAACGTCTCCGTCGAGAAGGTCGTCGGCAGCTCCATCGACCAGTCCGAGCTCGTCGAGGGCGTCATCGTCGGCAAAGAGCGCGTCGACGAGAACATGCCCTTCGCGGTCGAGGACGCCAACGTCGCGCTGTTCGACGGCGCCATCGAAGTGAAAGAGACCGAGATCGACGCCGAGGTCAACGTCACCGACCCCGACCAGCTCCAGCAGTTCCTCGACCAAGAGGAGAAGCAGCTTCGCGAGATGGTCGACCACTTCGTCGACATCGACGCCGACGTCGTCTTCGTCGGTGACGGTATCGACGACATGGCCCAGCATTACCTCGCCCAGGAGGGTATCCTGGCAGTCCGCCGCGCGAAGTCCGGCGACCTCAAACGCCTCGCTCGCGCGACCGGCGGTCGCGTCGTCTCCAACCTCGAGGACATCGAGTCGGACGACCTCGGCTTCGCCGGCTCCGTCGCTCAGAAGGATATCGGCGGCGACGAGCGCATCTTCGTCGAGGACGTCGAAGAGGCCAAATCCGTCACGCTCATCCTCCGCGGCGGCACCGAACACGTCGTCGACGAGGTCGAGCGCGCCATCGAGGATTCGCTCGGCGTCGTTCGCACGACGCTGCTCGACGGGCAGGTCCTCCCGGGCGGCGGCGCCCCCGAGGCCGAGCTGGCACTGCAGCTTCGCGACTTCGCCGACTCCGTCGGCGGCCGCGAGCAGCTCGCCGTCGAAGCGTTCGCCGACGCGCTGGAAGTCATCCCGCGTACCCTCGCCGAGAACGCGGGCCTCGACCCCATCGACTCGCTCGTCGACCTCCGCTCCCGGCACGACGCCGGCGAGCTCGGTGCCGGTCTCGACGCCTACACGGGCGACGTGATCGACATGGAAGCCGAGGGCGTCGTGGAGCCGCTCCGCGTCAAGACCCAGGCGATCGAGTCTGCTACCGAGGCAGCCGTCATGATCCTCCGCATCGACGACGTCATCGCGGCCGGCGACCTCAAAGGCGGCGGCTCTGACGACGGCGGCGACGAGGGCGGCCCCGGCGGCGCACCCGGCGGCATGGGCGGCATGGGCGGCATGGGTGGCATGGGCGGTGCGATGTAAGCGAGGTTCTGAAAGAACCTCGTTGCCGAGCGGGGAGCGAGCGAGGTCGACCGCAGGGAGACCTCGAAGCGAACGGGGTGCGTCACCCCGTGAGCGTACGCGACCCGCGAGGCGTAAGCGTCCGATAGGACACACCACACCATCCCGACCGCAACCGCTTCGCCGAACTGATCTGCCGACTTCGTCGTGCGCCCCCTTCGGGCCTCGACAACGACGTGATTTTTTTTCGATGATCGACGACTGACCGAGCAAGCGACTCGCTCGCCTGGTGAGACGCCGGCTCTGGCGCCGCGATCAGTGACAGTAGTTGAGAATCTCAGTACAGACAACACGACGATAACAGTGGTGTCACCACCGGACAGCGGTGTCCGCGAGCGGTTAAATCGCTGGCTGTGTTCTGATACATCGACGAGCAGTACGCATCTCAGTATGGCACAACAGAAATCTGATTACGAAGACGACGCAGAGATAGACGCAGAGCTAGACGATCTCCCGGACGACGAAACGGTCGAGG
>LKMY01000151.1 GCA_001564205.1 Nanohaloarchaea archaeon PL-Br10_U2g5 | reverse complement strand
GCGGTCGGCTGCACGGATTAGCGGTCGGCTGCACGGATTAGCGGACGGCGCCGCGGCCCGACGGACTACACGGTTGCCACCGACGCGCCGTTTACAAGCGTCGCCGCTCTACGTCGGGTATGACGCTCGAAACGCTCGCTCCGAAAGCCGATACCGACGCTGATGAGTTCGACGAAGCGGTGCTGAACGCGCTCGCGGCCGGCGACTACCGGTTCAAAGTGTGGGGCGGCGACTGGTGTATTGACTGTCAGCGGCAGCTTCCCGCGTTCGGTGCGGCCCTCGCGGCCGCCGGCGTTCCCGACGACCGGATCGAGGATTTCGCGGTGACGAAGGGACCGGAGGGGAAAGAGGGTCCACACGTCGAAGCGTACGGGATCGAACTGATTCCGACCGTCGTCGTCGAGACCGCCGACGGCGAGGAGGTCGCCCGGTTCGTTGAGGAGGCGGACGGCTCCATCGCTGAGTACCTCGCGCGAGAGCTCGCTGACGCTGAAACGACAGTATAAGACGCAGCAGCTACTCGCGGATATAATGCGGAAGCTACTCGCTGTCCAGCTCGTCGACGATCCGTTCGCGGATCTCGCCGGCGTCAACGGGAGCCCACGTCTCAATGTCGTAGGTCACGTCGGCGAGTCGCTCCAGTCGCTCGGTGTTGTCTTCGCTGATAGCCGCGACCGCGTCTCCGGCCAATCGCGCGAGGACGGCTTCGGAGAGTACCGCCCGGTCCACGCCGCGTTCAGGTACGTCGAGGATGTGCGGGAGGTCCTCCGCGTCCGCCGGCAGCGACGGGAACGCGGCGGGACCGACTGCGAGGGCCACGGTGTCGGTTTGAACCCCGTCGTCGGGGTCCGAGACCCCCTCAGGTGGCAGCTTCTCCGCTGTGAGCGCCGCGGGTGGCGCCGGCACGAGTGCGTACTCCGCGACGGCGACGTCGATCGCAGCGGCGATGGCGTCCTCATCGATTTCGGTGCGCTGTTTAAACGCCAGTTCCGAGAGCGCCAGTGAGAGCTCCGCGCGCGTGAGCCAATCGAACAGGTCGACGACGCCGGCGAGGTCGTCGCGTGCGGCCACGCTCGGCGCGGACGCATCTGACATCACTCTCCCTCCGGAGTGGGGTCCGCGTCGGATCGGTGGTCCACCGATGAACGTTGACCGTTTTCACGCTCGAATGAGTTTGGCCCGCCGTGATCGGCGATCGTTTCCGCGAGGTCGGCCCGAGCCGCCTCGCCGACTTCGTCCGGCGTGATCGGCGCGTCTCGCCACGCCGGAAGGCGATCGTCTGGACCAGGGGGCGCGAGTGCGTCGGCGTACGTTTCGACCTGCGACAGCTCGTCTTCTCGGTCGTACGCGAGTCCGTTGAACGCGGCGTCCGTCTCGTAGGCGTGGACCAGTTCGACGGCCGCCTCCCGGTAGCGGTCCGCGAGCGCATCGTACGCGACGTCGACGCCGGCGCTCTCGACCGCGCGCAGCGTCGCCGCCCCGACGGCTTGACTCATATCTGCGAGACCGGTCGGGCCATCGACAGAGCGGTGATCGTGTTCGTATCGGCCGAGGTCGACTTGTGCGCTGGCTGCGAACCCGGCGTGCTTGAACGCCTCGCCGAGCGTGCCGACCTCTAATCCCCAACCGCGTTGAACGCGAAGCTGAGAGACGAGGTCCGTGGTCGCCGCGAACTCCCCGGCGAGTGCGTATCGGAACGACGACAGGTACTCCAGTACCCCCGCTTCGCGAGTCGTGGTGGCGTCCGAGAGTGCCCTCACGAGCGGCCGGAAAAACAGTCGAAACAGGCGGCCGTACAGCGAGCCGTCCTCGACGCGAGCGTAGTAGCCCTTCGAAAAGGCGTTGCCGTGTGCGAGCGGGAACAGCAGCCGGTTCACGAACGCCGGCGAGTAGGTCTTCGTGTCGGCGTCGTGGACGACGACGAACTCCTCGTCTAACGCCCGCCCCAGCCCGAGCCACACGTCTCGACCCTTCCCTCGACTCCCGTTGAGCCCGCGGTCCGCTAACAGCGATGTGAGCCGCGGCCCGCCACACCACAACGTCTCCACGTCGACGTTGAATCCGTCGAGCCACCGGGCGAAGGGCCCGACGCGTTCCGGCGGTGCGCGGAGGGGGACGATCACACGGGCGGGGTCAACGGATTCGAGCGCGCGGAGGACGCGCTCGGCAGCGAGCGTACCGTACTCGCGTTCCGTCATCGGCACCACGACGGCCGCCCGGTCGGTCGGGGCGTCCGGCCGGTGGTCGGTCAACGCGTGCAGCGTCGTCACGCGCTCTTGGACGTACTCCATTAGCGTATCACAGGGGCGGGACGCCCTAAATAGGTGCGATACCCACGGTTCGTGTCGGTCCCACAGTTACCGCTTGCGGTCGAGAGCGCGGCTCACGTTCCCGGCTCCGCTCCGGCCGCACCGCCGGGAACCCGACCGAGCCGTTCGAGGAGCGCGTATACGAGGACGAGGACACCGAGTCCGGCGGCAAGCCCTAAGAAGACTGCGTCGTAGCTGACTCCGGCTTCGATCGCCTCGCCGACGATCCACGAGCCGGCCGCCTGCGTCGTCATCATCCCGGCCGAGTACACTGCGTACGCCGACGCGCGGGCATCGTCCGGCAGCGACGCCAACAGGTAGGTGTCACTGGCGGGATACAACATGTGAATCGTGAAGCCGACGGCGAGACTCGCGACGACGACCGCGACGGTTCCAGAGGCGTAGACGACGAGGACGACACTCGCGACGAACGTCGAGACGATCCCGAGGAGGTACGGGACGTGCGGGAGCCGATCGGCGAGGTCGCCGGAGACGAGAAACGCGGGGACACCCGCCGCGAAGATGACGGTCAACAGGTTACGCGCCGTCGCCGGCGCGAGACCCTTGTCGATCATATACAGCTCGTAGAAGTTGAACAACCCTTGCCAGACGAAGCTCGTGAGCCCGATCAGTACGACGCCCGCGAGAATGAGCTTCCACTCCGAGAGCGCGCCGCCCACGAAGTCGCTGTCACCGGTACCGGCTCCGGGAAGGTCGGTCTGTCGAGCCAACAGGGTGAAGACGACCGTGGTCGCGGCCGCGGTCGCGGCGAGCCCGTAGAAGGCGAGCCGCCAGTCGTACCAGAGCGCGACCGTGACGACGGGTGCGGCGGCGACAGCGGCCAGCTGGCTCGCCATCCCGTGGATCCCCATCACTCGTCCGACGCGGTCCGGGAACAGCTCTGAGACGAACGGGTTCGCGGCGACGAAGTAGACGCCCGACGAGGTGCCGACGAGGAAGGCGGCGAGCATCAGCGTCGCCACGCCAGGCGCCAGCGCGACGCCGAGCGCGCCGACCGTCAGCACCGCGCCAGAGACGAGGATCACTCGCTGGCGGCTGAATCGCGTGAGCGCCCAGCCGGCGGGGAGCCGCGGCGCGGCCGAGCCGAGCCACGCGAGCGTGACGATGAGCCCGGCCGTCCCCTCGCCAATCGCGAACTCGCCGATGAACTCCCCGACGAGCGGCGCGAACACGACGCGCGCGAAGTTGACGAGGAAGACGAGGGCACACAGCGAGCCGAACAGCCGGGTCCGTGACACGGGGGAGGTTGAGGGGGCTGAGAGACAAGCGTTGCGAAACTGCGGCGGTGTTCCGAACGCCTCGTGACCGCGTTTGATCGTCCACACGGCCGACGGCTTCAGGAGGCCCTGGCGTCCGACTCGTGTCGTACGGGGTTTTTATACCCATACGGGAGTAATCCCGACACATGAAATCGACGCGCAAAGGGCTCCGGGACGGTGACCTGTCTAAAGACACGTACGAGCGCCTCAACTGCGCCGACTGCGATAAAGTTCTCAAAAAGAAAAACGACCCCGACGAGGTGTTTGCGGTCCGTCTCTGCCCTGAGTGTGGGACCAGATACAAAGAGCTCCGCTGACTCCTGGCCGGCGTTTCGGCCGAACCGCTCTGGTTCCCCACCTGTTTTCATCGACGCGTTTCTGCTCGACTGTCACTCGAAGACGGCGTCAAACGCAGCGGCCCCGAGCGGGTCGAACGTGCCGGCGGCGACGTTCTCCCGGACGTGGTTGAGATCGCTTGCACCGACCAACGACGACGTGACCCCCGGCGCGCTCCGCGCGAAGTTGAGCGCCCGCTGGGCCGGTGTCTCCCCCGCGAGCGTCTGGTCGACATCGGCGGGAGTCGCGCCATCGACCGCGAGTTCCCCTTGGCCGACGCTCGCGCTCGTAACCACCGAGAGGCCGGCAGCGTGGGCGAACTCCAGCGTCGAGACGCGAGTGTCACCATCGACCGCGTCGGCGTCCCCCGTCTCGTCGCTGTCGCCCCGGCGCTGATTCGCCCTGCTGAACGCGTCGGCCATCGCGACGTTGAACGGAAGCTGGATGGCTTCGAAGCCGTGATCGTCGTCTGGACCGATCCCCTCGCCCGCGGCTTCGGCCCGCGAGAGTATCTCGGCGAGAGAGAGGTATCGATCGTCGCTCTCATCGACGCGGAAGGCGTGCCACGTCGCGACCCCGTACCTACCGATATCGCCGTCGACGCGCCGCCGTTCCAAGAGCCGAAACGCGTCCTCTAACGCGTCGTACACCGCCTCGGCAGAGCGCACCGCGAGCTGCGTCTCCGGGTTATGGACGTAGTAGCAGTCGATCGCGCCGATATCGAGCCGGTCGAGTGACCGGTCGAGCGACCACGCTAAGTAGCCGGGTGCAATGGCGTGCATCCCGTTCGCAAGGTCCGTGGGGTCGACGATCCCCGACTCAACGAAGCGCTCGCGGACGTACGCGGAGGGATCCGCGGGGCGCTCGCCATCGAACGGGACGAAGCCTCCCTTCGTCGCCACCACGATCGCGTCGCGATCGATCGGCGAGTTCCGGACTGCCTCGCCGACCACGCGTTCGGCGCGCCCGCAACGGTAGTTGACCGCAGTGTCGAGGTGATTTATCCCGGAGCGAAGCGCCAACTCAATCGATTCGCGGTACGCATCGTCGACCGCGGGCGTCGGGTCACCGAGGTAGGTCCCGAGCCCGATACTGGATACCACCCCCGGTCCGAAGCGCCTGAAATAGGTTCGGCCGAAGGCGTCACCGAACTCGTTGCGGTAGCCCCAGAGGGCTTCGCGGGTCGCCATACGTCACCGTCGGGACGGCACTGACAAAAACCGCGCGCGTCGATTGCCGCTACGCGCGTCGATTGCCGCTGCCGTTCTCGTGGCTCGACGCGTCGAACAGCGGATCACAACACGGAGTGCAACGAGATCACAACACGGAGTGCAACGAGATCACAACACGGAG
>LKMY01000150.1 GCA_001564205.1 Nanohaloarchaea archaeon PL-Br10_U2g5 | reverse complement strand
GGTTCAATTCCCGGACGGTGCATTTCTCGAACGCGGTGAGAGAGATCAACGGAGGAAAATTGCTGAGAGAAATCGCGGAACGACTGCAGCCCGAGCGGTCCGTTATCGACCGAACAGCGACCCGAGGAATCCGCCGCTGCTCCCGCGGTCGCCGTCGAACGAGTCGAGCGTCTTGTTCAACGCGCGGGCCAGCGAGCCGAACGCTTTCCTGGTGTCCATATCGACCTCAGCCGCGAAATCCCCGCGATTGCGCTGGAGATACGCGGCCGGGCGTGCGCGGTCGAAGGAGCCGCCGGCGAGACCGTGGTCGGCGAAGTACCGTTCCAGCCGCTCGACGATCGGTGTCTCGCGGCCGTAGTCGGCAAGCGCGTCAGAGCGGATCCGATCGGGTGCACCGCTCGCGTCCGATAGCTCGGCGGCGTACGTTCGATTTACCAGTTCGAGATAGAACGCTTCGGAGAGCACGTCCTCGATTGTCGCCGTACCGCCGACGCGAGCGTGCGTACCGATCCCGACGACCGTGACATCTTCGGGAGCGTCCCACCCGACTGTCTCGGTACCGTCGTGAACCACGGCGACCTCACCTTCGGCAGTGTCGAACACCGACCGTACGGTCTGGGTGTTCTCCAGTGTGCCGATCGGAATCACGGTCCATCCACGGTCGAGCACGGCCGCGTCCGTCTCTTCTAACAGTGCCGAGACGTTGTAGAGGTACTCGTACGTCGTTCCGTCTCCGACGAATAGGAGTTGTGACCGTGACACCAGCGTCTCCATCACATCGAGTTCGAAGACGTTCTGAAGCGGGTATCGCGTGTACTCGTCGGCCGCTGCGGGGTCCGAAAGCACCGTCGTGCCGTCGACCGGGCCCTTACTAACCATCTTCGTCTGGTGAGCCCTGTCGAGATCGATCATGAACGGGGAGTGGGTGCTGTACACGAGCGTGTCCTCGGCCGCGATCTCTCGATCGAGGAACGAGAGGAACTCGCGTTTCGCCTTGGGGTGGAGGTGAAGCCCCGGCTCATCGAGCAGTAACACGATATCGTCGCTCGTTTCTCGAAGGTCGTAGACGGTGCAGAACGTCGAGAAGAACCATTGGAACCCGCGAGAACGTCGATCAAACTCAACGGTGACGCCGTGGTGCGGGTTCTCGACACGAAGCTCGATCGTCCGCGAGCCGTCGTCTTCGTGGCCGCGGAGGTGAATCTCGACGTCATCAGCCTGACTCCAGTATTGAGTTACCGAGTTCGTGATCTCGCTCGATGCCGCCTCGAGCTCGGTGACCGTCTCCCGCCAGTCGTCGGCATCGCGGAGTACGTCGATGTCCAGGTTCGCAACCGACAGCAGCGACTGGAACACGCTGTCAGAGGGCGTCGCGTCGCCGGCCTCGCGCCGCTCGATGAAGGCATCGAGGTCGATCTCGGCGTCGAGCGTCGTGTACTCGCCCACGTAGTGGAACGTCGGGAGTTCGGGACGCAGGACGTCGTTTCCGAGGTCGTCGACGGCGACCGAAACCGACGACGGAGCCGCTTCGGCGAGTGCGTCCGCCTCGTCATCGGCTTCCCCCTCGAGGCGGCCGTCAAGCGCCGCCTCCAACTCCGCGATTGACTGCGCCGCGAGGATCGCTTCGCCGGCGTCAGTCTCGCCGTCGATGTCGTACTGCGAGACGAGTCGGTCAACGTAGCTCGCCTCGTCGATGTCGAACTCCCAGTGGAGATCGTTTGCGTAGTCTTTCGTGACGACGACTTCCGCACCTGACGCACGACCGCCGCGTTCTTCGAGCCGGGACCGCTCCTCCTCATCGAGCTCGAACCGGACGCTCACGACCGGATCTGGCTCGTCTTCGTGACGGTGTTTGTATTCTGGCCACCGGCGCCTCGGGTAGTCCTCGTACGGTGTGAACGCCCCGTCGCCGTGGGCCGGGTTGAGATGCTCCATCGCCTCCATGAGCACCGTCTTTCCCGCTTCGTTCTTTCCGATGAGACAGGTGAGTGTATCCACCTCGACCCAGCCGGTGTCGTCGATGCATTTGTAGTTTCGTGCGCGAACGTGTCGTGGGTTCATAGGGTATGAGTGGATTGAAAACGCGTGGGTGTTGAATGCGCGGCGGCTCGTCTCTATCCGCCGTCGTGGAACGACGTCCGTGACGAGTCCGTTCGACTACCGCGGACGCTTCTCCTCGGGCGTGTCGAGCTTCGAGGCATCGAACTCGACGTCTGGCGCTTCGATCTCGTCGCCGATGGCCTCGAAGACGTGAACGCGGTCACAACGGAATATCCGCGCGCTGAAGATGTTGTCTTGGACGATCGTCGGCAGTCCCTTGTCGAGCGGGACGACTATCACCATGTCCTCACCCTTATCGACGATCAGCTCAACGAACGCGACTTCGCCGCCGGCGACCCCCGCGATCACGTCACCCGGATAGAGCTTCGGGTTCTCCATGTTATCCGGGATGAAGGCACCACTGTTTGACACCGGCGGAAGATCGTACGTGCCGGTCAGCGGGAGGTCATCGAGCGTCGCGTTCGAGTGTACGTAGATCTCTCGTCGCTTGTCGGCGTATCGTTGCATACACTCGTTTATATGGGGGAATAACGTATAACTCACATACCATCCTAGTAAGGTGATCGGGGGGATGGACCGTAACTCCCGATCGGTTTCGGGCGTCTGACAGCGTTTGCGATCAGAAGATGTTCGCCTGTCCGTATACCGATATTCCGGTGTCAGTGATCTCGTACGGCTTCATCTCTCGGGAGTGATTCGCGTCTCGGATCTTCTGTATCTCGACGGCGAGACGCGTCTCTCGGAAATCTGACCCGCGGATGTACTGCAGCACGAACACCGCATCAGTGAGGTATTCGACGAGCCCGTGCCGAGACGCGTACGGGTTCTTCTCGCTCGCCTCAGAGGTCAGAAGCGTCGTCACGCCAGCCGCTTTAAGCGATCGCGTGAACCCGAACACTTCGGACCGCCGCTTCGAGGGGTGATCGTACATCATCTCCAAGAGCGAGACGGAGTCAAGCACGAGTCGATCGGCACCAAACTCCGCGATTAGCCGCGTGAGGTCGTTCCGGATAGAGGCCAGCGAGTTGGCCATCTCGATCGGGTCGATCGCGACGATCGCGAGACGACCCGCCTCCGCGTGCTCTCGGAACGCCCATCCCTTTTCTTCGGCCGTCGAGAGGATGGACTCTCGCGTCTGTTCGAGGGTGATGTACACGCCCTTATTCTCGGATTCGAGCGCCTCGTAGAGGAACTGGAGCGCAAACGTCGTTTTCCCTGTCCCGGCACCGCCGATGACGGAGAGGAGCGACCGTCGTGGAACACCGCCGAGAATCATCTCATCGAGTCCCTCGATCCCGATATCGGTCCGCTCGATCGATGATTCGAACTCGTCAGGATCGACATCGAACCCTGAGGAGCCGAGACCGCCGCTCTGCCCATCACGATCCTGGTCGTCGCTAAGCTCTCCGAAGCCAAACTCGTCAGGCGGCGATGGCCCTGAATCTCTGTATCCGCCGAACGGATCAGCCGAGTCCTCGTCGAACGAGTCAGCCGAGCCGCCACCGAACGGGTCGGAAGAATCGACCTCTGACGGGTCGCTATCGGTGTCGGCGTTCTCGGCCATCGGGTCGCCGTCTCCGAACGCTTCGTCGTCAAACGCCTCGTCGTCGAACGCTTCGTCGTCGAACGCTTCGTCGTCGAACGCTTCGTCATTGAGGGAGCTATCGACGTCGTTCTCCTCAGTCGGCTCGTTGGCGAACCCGTCTTCGACTATCGATGGGTCGCTGCTCGTCATCGGATCGTCGCTACCCGTTGCCATCCCACCAAACGGGTCGCTCTCGTCTCCACTCTCCCGCTCATCACCGGTCTCGGCTGGAGTGTCTACGTTACCGCTTCCCGTCGTCTCGCCTGTACCGGGACCCGCGTTCTCGTCGTCCGCCGCCTCGTTCCCCCCCACATCGGCTGCGCTCGTCTCAGCGTCGCTGTCGCCGTTGACTGAGCTGTCGGACTCCTCGTCACGGTCTCGCAGCGCTTGCTCAAACCAGTCGTCCTCATCGCTCATCGTTTCAGCCGGCCGTGGGCGGTCGACATGTGACGAGCAACGCAGGCGGGCGGCTTGAAACTTTCCGGTCCGAGTGTTTGAGAAATAGCCGGCGCTCGGAGCTGATACAGCGGTCGATGTCCGCACGCTTTTGGTCGGGGGAGTGGAACCGAGAGCGTATGCAAGTCGGCATCGTTGCACGGAAAGGGAGCGAGCGCGCGGTCGCAGTCGCAGCGAAGCTCCGTGATGCGATCGGTGACGCCGGAGCGTCGGTCTGGCTGGACGCAGAAACGGCAACGACGCTTGACCGGAAAGATTCCGGCCGGCCGGTCGATGCGCTCGCCGACAGCGACCTCGCCGTTTCGATCGGCGGCGACGGCACCTTTCTCTTCGTCGCGCGCAACGCAGCTGAGACCCCGATCGTCGGCGTCAACCTCGGCGAAGTCGGGTTCCTCAACGCGGTCCCACCGGAGAACGCGACGGAGGCCGTGCTCGCAGAGGTCGAAGCGTTCGATCGCAACGGGATGACTGTCCGCGAAGTGCCGCGTCTCGTTGCCCATGCCGGCGACTGGAGATCGGTTCCCGCGGCGAACGAGATCGTTGTGCAAGGCGGCCGTCGAGGCCCCGGAGCCGGGATCGACTACGAGATCCGCGTAGACGGCACCCGATACTCCGGCGGCCGTGCCGACGGCGTCCTCGTGGCAACGCCGACGGGCTCGACCGCGTACAACCTCTCCGAGCGAGGGCCGCTTGTCCACCCCGAGGTGAGCGGACTGATCATCAACGAAATGGCCGCGGCCGACGGGATGCCCCCAGTCGTTGTCGATACTGGTGTGACCGTCACCGTGACCGTTGAGCACGCGGACGAGACCGTCGTCGTCAGCGACGGTCGGAGCTCGGCGGCGCTCGACGCCCCGATCGAGGTGACCGTTGAGCGGACGACACCCCCGATGCGGATCGCCGGTCCCCCCTCGAACTTCTTCGAGGCGTTAGGAAAACTGTCGTGAGGTTCATCCGACGGTCCGGTTCGAACTCACAAGGTTCACCCCATCGCTGAACAGAGCTGTTTTCCATGGGACTACCACTCGGAGTTGAACCGTTCGCTAGGCAATCGCGGACTGAACACGCCGCGGTGCTCGTCGGCGGCGCGCTCGCGTGTCTGGTCGCGTACGTCGGCATCGCAGCCCTCTTGTTCGGCGTTGAAAGCCTCGCACACGGCGAGCCCACCGGTCCGCGTTACGTCGCCGCTGTGTTCGCGTCGCT
>LKMY01000149.1 GCA_001564205.1 Nanohaloarchaea archaeon PL-Br10_U2g5 | reverse complement strand
GTTCTCGAGGAGAGATGCTCGTACTTCGAGGTATCGCTTACTGAGCCACGGAGGCGGCTTTCGGGTTCGTGTGCTCCTCGTTGGGAACTGAGCGTGGTGGCTCTGGTCAGTCACGGCAGTCGTCCGCCGATGAGCCGACGTGCAACGCGAACGGCGTTTTCGATTCCGATTCCGAACCCGTCTTCGAACGCCGGATCGAATAGGCTCTCCTCGGCTGTGCTGTCGTCGAGCGGACGGTCGTAGTTCGAGATTCCACGGAGACACACGTACTGGTCGAGATAGCCGAGCCGACTGAGTGCGAACGCGGTGCCGGCGTCTTCCATCTCGGTTGCGTGGTACGGGCCAGCATGGTGTTCATCCAGGAGCCACTCAACCTGTTGGGCCAGCTGTTCGCCGTGCCAGAGCTCGTCACCGCAGACGTTCGTTCCGCTAACCACACGCGGAGTCCGTGTCGGACCGTCACCGGTACGAAGCGAGACATCAGTTGCAACATCGAGGGCTCGATCGACCCGCTCGGTGTGAAGGTCGAACACCATTCCACCCGTATATGGGTTCATGGCGAGTGGAACGTCCTCCTCACCGTCGGAATCGACACGACACTTGTGGTCCCAGTCGACGATGGTATCTGCAACGACGACAGATCCGATATCGAGGCTCGGTGGCCCACCGGCCACGCCGACGCTCATAATCAGGGTGTCATCGACACGTATCTCGTCGCTCGTCAGCAGTGCGGTCACCGTCGTCGCTGCCGCAGCTTTCCCGATCCCCGTGGGGACGACGCCGACGCCGGAGTTCGTGTACCGTAGTGGTGTGTTGACGCCGGCAATCCGCAGTTCGTTTTTGAGATCATACGCCCGTTCCCACGGCTTGAGCTCGCTGGGTACTCCGTTCATATCATCGAAGGCCGGTAATACCAGAGTAGCGAGGTCGACGGTCATAGAGATTGCTCCCTTCGGGAGGAAAAAACAGTAGTGATGTCTATCGGGTACCCCAGAGTTCGTCGAGAGGCGCGTCAAGCCGGCACCGGTCAAAACCTGCGCATCTCTACGGCAGAGCTCGATCGCTGATCAGGAACCGAACAACGCTTTTGAGTGACTGAGGCGTACACAGGCGCATGGATCGACGGACGACGCTCGCCGGCGCGGGAAGTGTGCTGGCGGTGGCCCTCGCCGGATGTACGGAAATCGGCGAGGGTAACGACGTCCCGGACGGTGGCTCGGCGCCGCCCGGAAACGACTCCGAACCGACACCGGACGACGACCCCGTCGAGTTCGATGTCGAGACGGTCGCGGAGGGATTTACGAACCCGTGGTCGATCGCGTTCCTCCCCGGTCGACAGCTGCTCGTCACCGAACGCGACGGGGATCTGAAGGGTGTCGATCGCGACGACGGATCGATCGCGGTCGTTGAGGGGACACCAGATGTCCACACCGGCGGCCAAGGCGGCATGCTTGATCTCGCGGTCTCACCCGGATTTCCCGACGAGCGTTGGGTGTATCTCACCTACTCCGCCGCGAACGACGACGGCGACACGACCACGCACCTTGGCCGAGGCTGGTTCGTCACCGACGGGGGCGACAGCGACGACGGGTTCGACGATAGTGACGACGGGTTCGACGTCGATCTCGACAATCCCCGATTCGAGGAGTTCGAGGAGCTTCACGCCGCGAAGCCGTTCGTGAATTCGACCCAACACTACGGCTCCCGGGTCGTCTTTGGTGAGGACGGAATGGTGTACGTCACCGTCGGCGACCGCGGATTCAAGAACTTCGGCCCGGACCACGTCTCACAGGACACAGCCAACGAGCTCGGGGCGACGCTCCGGCTCGCGCCGGACGGCTCGATCCCTGAGGACAACCCCTTCATCGGTGACCCCGAGGTGGCCGACTCGATTTTCACCTACGGCCATCGCAACGCGCAGGGGATGGCGGTCCATCCCGAGACCGGGGAGATCTGGCAGAGCGAACACGGCGAACGCGACGGCGACGAGATCAACGTGGTCCGCGGCGGGGAGAACTACGGCTGGCCGGTGACCCACTACGGTTGCGAGTACGGCACAGACGAGCCCGTCGGAGACGAGCCACACGAGCGCGACGACGTGGTACCCCCGGTGTACTTTTGGGAGTGCGGTTCGGGCGGCTTCCCGCCCGCTGGCGCGACATTCTACGACGGTGACGCCTTCGAGGCGTGGCGGGGTGACCTGTTCGTCGGCACCCTGGCCGGCGAGTTCCTCGGTCGGTTTCTGGTGGAGTCACCCGGGGATCCGTCCGTCTCTGAGGCCGACCCGGTGCTCGACGACCGCGGCTGGCGGATCCGCGACGTGGCTGTCGCACCCGATACCGGACACCTGTACGTGGCTGTCGACGACTCCGACGCGCCAATCGTCCGGCTCGTTCCTGCGTAAGCGACCTCCGGTTCCCGGGGTGATCACGTACCGTCTGATGGTGCAAGCGGATGTCAGCTGGGAGTCGGCGGCCACGTTCCACGGCTCCCTCCCGCTCATCTTCTGCGACACACCACTGTCCATCGAGGAAGCCAACGACGTGTACGAGGTCACCGCACAAGCTTCAAGTTCTCGCCCGGTCCCCTTTTGTCGTGACACTACGCGCAGCACGGTCCATCGATGACGTGTACGAGTCGGTCGCCGACGCGGACCTCGTCGTGACGGCGGACGGGCCGCTCTCACTCGCGCTGGACAATCGGATACGGACGCCGCGTCTCGGACGGCTTGCCGCCACACCGCGGAGCCACGCGATCGGTGAGATGGTTCCGGAGGACACCCGGGAGCTGTTCGTTCGGTTCCTCGAGTCGACTGACGCGCCGTGGAAAGAAGCGGTTCGTGCGCTCGATCTCTGTGTCGCCTGCTGGAGCGAAACGGGCGACCGCAATCAGATTCTGTCGTATCCGGAGTTCGACAAGCCGGCGATCAGGGGGGCGGTGGACTTCCTCGGAGCGGCCGACAGCAGCTACGCCGCCGTCGACGACGGAATGCTCCCCGATACCCTCGACGTACAGGTGGTCGACGAACCGCAGTTGACCCGCCTTGACCGGAGCTATCTCCCCGACGAGTACGGGACCGTGTCGTCGTTGCGCGAGGAGTCGACACCGCTGCCGCCGGTGCACGTATACCCATCGACGGCGGGAGTCGTCGAGGCTGTCCTCGAATCTATCGACGCGGAGAACGCCGACGACGTCGGTATCGTCGTTCCGTCTGGCAGTCGGTACGCCTCGCTGATCGAAGCGGGGCTCGACGCGAGAGACATCCCGAGACGGGGCGGCCCCGGGTTCGCCGCTGACCCGGTCCTGCGAGCGTTCTATCGACTCGTCGAATCGACGTTCGCCGGGTCCTCCCAGCGGATCTCCGATCTGCGCCCGGTACTCGCGGCCGTTGACGTCTCCGTTCCGCACACGCTAGACGCTCGACGGGTCGATTCGATCGAATCGGGAAGCCTCGGCGGGTACCTCGAGTTCCGAGAGGCGGCCGTCTCCGGTACGTTCCGTGACGCGCTCACCGCGTTCGAGCACCTCACTGGTACGTACCCGACGCGGCTTCGCGAAGAGTTCGACGCTCTCGGCGTGCTCAATACCGACGTCACCCGTGAGGGGTTCGCATCGTTCCGGTACTATCTCGGCACATTCGACGTGCCCGGTGAAGCGGGGAGCGTCGGCGGTGTCCTCCTTACAGATGCGACAGCGACGGCGTACGTCGACCGCTCGACGGTGTTTTATCTCGGGCTCGGTCCCGAGTGGGCCCGTTCCCCACCGGAGTACCCGTGGGTCGACGAAGAGGCGTTCTGCGAGCGAGACGCACGGCGGTTCGAGCGGCTCCTCGGTAACGGTGAAGAGCGGTATTTCCTCGTGCAGGACGTACACGCCGGTGATACGGTGCAGCCGTGTGTCTACCTCCGAGCGCTCGTCGATGAGCCGTTTGACTCCTTCCAAGACATCGACCATGTGAGACACGACGGCGCCACGGACTCCGAACCGATCACGCCGTTCGAGGCTCCAGATGCTCCGCTCGTGGATGCGCCTCCCGAGGAGACCGTGAGCCAGTCACACCTCAACTCGCTCGTCAACTCACCGCGTGACGCGTACTTCGATCGGCTCGTCCGGACGCCGACGTCGCTCCCCATGGCTCGCGGGCGGGTCCTCCACCAAGCGGCAGAGATCCACGTCGCCGACCCATCGGTCATTCCCGAGCGCCGTGAGGAGGTGCTAGACGCGATGTGTGCGCTGCTGGACCCGTATCTGGACGACGCTCGCCGACCGATCCAACGCACGGAACTCGCGGTGGGGATCGATGCCCTCGTCGAGACGCTCGACGGCAACCCGCCCGAACCAGCGGCCTACGAGACCTACGAGACGCGCGAGCGGGAGAACGGCCTCGCCGACGCGCTCGGCGTCGACGCGGACGCCGATCTCACGGAACGCTGGTTCGAATCACCGGCGCTCGGCGTCCGCGGTTTCATCGACCTCCTGGCGAGCCCGACGACGGTCGTCGATTACAAGACGGGAGCGAAAAAGACGGCGACGGATCTCCTCTCGGGGGCGTCGATAGACCCGGTCGCAGAGCGTCCGGACTTCCAGTCGCTCGTGTACCTCGCGAAACATCGCGAGGAGCGACCCGACGAGCGCCTCGCGCTCCGGTTCGTCTACCTGCTGGACGACGACCACGTCGCTGCCGCCGTCGCGGGCGAGCCGCCTGCGCCCGAGGAGCGAGTGACGACGATCACCTACGTTCCCGCGACATTCGGCGAGTTCGTGGCCGGACGCGACGCCTTCGAAGCAGTCACCGACTACGCGGACTCCAACCCGCGAGTGCAGGCGCTCTCCAAGCTCGGCTACGAGGCGTACCGCGAGTTCTTCGAGTCACGGGAACTGCCACGCGAGGGGGCGAAGCCCGAGCGCCGAGAGCGGATCACCGAAGCGTTCGTCGACTACACCAAAGAGCGCGTCGGCGACTACGCGTACGTGGAGAACGGCTGTGAGGCCGTTATTGGCGACCTCGCAGACACTCCCGACGGGTACGTGCTGAGCGCCGATCTCGACGCGCTAGAAGCGTTTGTCGACGAGCAGCTCGATGCCCTGAACGAGTACCGCCGTGGCCGGTTCCCCGTCGCCTTCCGTGCGGACGGACCCACGTGGGACCGCGTCAACCACCGCGACCTGATCCTCACCAACCGATGACCGATATCACACCGAACCCGAAACAGGCGGAGCTGATCGAGAACACCGACGGAACCTACGTTGTCGACGCCGGGGCCGGGACCGGGAAGACATTCGCGGTCACCCGCCGGTACGCTCGGATCCTC
>LKMY01000148.1 GCA_001564205.1 Nanohaloarchaea archaeon PL-Br10_U2g5 | reverse complement strand
TCGACGATGACGACGTCGAGCCCCTCGTTCGCGATCGTCGCTGCGGCGTAACAGCCGGCGGTGCCGGCGCCCGCTACGACGACGTCGTACTCGTCGATACTCATTACCGTGTGGTGTGGTGCCCCCGCCAAAACTCTTTACTCCCGTTTCGGTCGGTCAAGAGAAAACAGGATCCCGAAACGAGGGATGCCCGCTGTTCGATTCCAAAACCATAAGTACAAGTCTGCGAAGGTTTCCGTATGCCAGACCGATCAAGCGGCATCTCTGTTCCTGACGGCGTCGACAGACGAACCTTCCTCCAAGTGGCTACTGCCGGCGGAGCGATGATGATCGCCGGATGTGCCGATGATGCGGACGTTGACGACGACGAGGCGGCCGACGGCGAGTTCGATGAGACGGACGCGTTAACGCTTCTCACCTACGAACCGCTCGAAGATGGCGACCCGACCGAGATGGATGATCCGGCGCCGATCCAGGTGTTTCTCCGATATCTCATCGATGAGTTCGAGCAGGAGACCGGGATCGATATCGAACATCAGTCGATCAGCATCGAGGAGTGGCGGACACAGGGGAACACCATTCTCGGCGGGAGCGGCGCTCCTGCCGTCTCCGAGTCGCTTCCGGGCCCTGGAGAAGTCGGTGACCTCGTCCACGCCGGTCGGTTCACCACGCTTCAGGACAAGGTCGACCCGGCCATTATCGACGCACGTGACAACACGGGTTGGACGTTCGACGACGGGGACATTCTCGGATACGGTACCGGCGACGATATCTACGGGATACCGCATTACATGAGTGGTCTCCCACTGTGGTTCAATATCCCAGTTCTGGAGGACGCTGGCGTCGATTACGAGCGGCTCCGACACGCCAACGACGTGACTTGGGAGGAGTTCAACGACATCTGTGAGCAGGTGCTCGACGCGGGGTATACCCCGATGGCGATGGGGAACCGCGTCGGCGGCCACATCCCGTACCTGTTCAGCGCTGCGGTCAACAAGACCGTCGGCTCCGCCGCACCCCCGGAGGTACTCGACCCCGATAGCGACCGGCAGATCAACGATCCGGAGTTCGTCGAGGCGCTCGAACTCGTCGAGGAGTGGTGGGACCGCGGCTTTATCAATGAAGATCACCTCGCGCTCGACGAAGACGAGGGGCAGACGTACTTCTTCCAGAACGAGGCCGCGTTCATGACGGACGGGATCTGGATCAGCTACCTCTGGAACGCCGTCTCGGATCCCGACGAACTCGGTCCGATGGGCGAGGGATGGGACTACATGTGGTGGCCCTACCGCCCAGACGTGTACGAAGGGGGCCGAGAGGAGCTTCTCGGCTTCAACGTCGGCGCCTACTGCATCTCATCGCAGGCCGAGGGAGACCAGCTCGACAACGCCGTCGAGTGGATGAACTACTACATGAGCGAGGATATCGCGCAGTTCCGCGCGACCCACGGTGACCGCATTCCCTCGCACGACGCTGTCGATATCGGTCCCGAGGTTCAGTCCGCGATGCACGACGACCTCACCGGAAACACGCAGGCGATGCGGACCGACGACATGTTACTCCCCGAGTTCGCCGACGAACTGACCAGCAGCGGCCAGCAGATGTTCGAGGGCGACCTCACTCCGCAGGAGGTTCTCGACGAGTGTCAGGCGGCACTCGAGGAAGGCATCGAACGATACCAGTAGCGCGACGGAGTACTCCCGTCGGCACGGCGTTCTCGAGCGCGGTCACACGTGACCCTGAATCCTCGTCGGTATCGTACTTGTCGCTGATTGCGGCGCTACACTCGGTTTCCCCTGAGAGTGACGACCGAACGGACGGCGCGAGCAGAGAGGGGATACAGTGTCACCAGAATCCACCACTGTTAGCGCCTCGGACGAGAGGGAGCTCTTGTCAACGCGGATAGAGGCTGCGCTCTCACGGAGACACCGCACGCATCGTGGACGCAAGGGAAGTTAACCGGAAGGATCGAACGGTATCTGCCGTGAGCGAGTAGGTGAGATAGCGTGGTTCACACCCTGCCCATCGTGAACCCCCTAATGAAGGAGTTCCGAAAGATGAAGAACACGATAACCGCCGGGATGGACGCGATGAGCACGCCGGCAGCAAGCAGCGTGTAATCGGTCTCGTGAGCGCCTTGGAAGGCGAGCAGGCCGGCGGGCGCCGTGCGCATCCCGTCGCTCGGGAGGAAGACGAGCGCGTAGAGGAACTCGTTCCAGTAGAGGACGAACTGGAAGACGGTGACCGTGGTGATAGCGGGCAACGACAGCGGCAGATAAATCCGTGAGAACACCTGGAACTCCGTGCAGCCGTCCAGACGTGCAGCCTCGGCGTAGGACCCCTCAAGCGTCGTGAAATACTGCCTGATAAAGAACACCGAGAACGGGACTCCGAAGGCGACGTAGACCGCGATCACCGAGAGATGGGTGTCGATCCAGCCGACCGCGTCCATCAGGGTGTATAACGGTGCGACGAGCACCTCCGGCGGCACCATGAAACCGGCGACGATGGCAAACAAAATCCCGTTCTTCCACGGGAGGTCGAACTCGACGAGCGCGTACGCGGCCACCGAGGAGACGGCGACGAGCAGCAGGAGGCTCACACCGACGACGAGCGCGCTGTTGAAGACGTAAGTAGCGAACCCGCCGGCGGTCCACGCTTCGATTAGGTTCTCGAGGTTCACGGCTTCAGGAAGGCCGAGAGGGTCGCCGAAGAACTCCCGAGAGTCTTTCAACGCCATCCCAACGATGATGTAGAGGGGGAACGCCAGCACACCGGCGACAGCGACGCCGGCTGCCGTCATAAAGAACCGCTTGAACCGAACGAGGACGCTGAGGAACTGTACGACGGCGTCGACGAGTTCGTCAAGGCGTTTTGTGAGTCGCATCAGGTGCCCTCCGTGACGTCGAACGCGCGGATGAGGACGACCGAGACGGCCATCGTGATGACGAACAGGATGACCCCGATCGCGGCGGCCCGCCCGAGGTTGTTCTGAATGAACGCAGTGCGGTACATCCACGTGACCATCACCTCTGAGGCCCGTCCGGGACCGCCGCGAGTCATCGTCCAGACGAGCCCGAAGATCCGCAGTGACGTGATAAGCGAGATGACGACCAGAAACAGGCCGATCGGCTTCAACAGCGGGAGCGTGATGTAACGAAACCGAGATACTGGACCGGCACCGTCGATGCGTGCCGCCTCATGATATCGGCGATCGATACTCGCAAGACCAACGAGCCAGATGACGGTGTAGAAGCCGACGGATTGCCACGATCCAGCGAGAACCACAGCCGGTAACACGAGCGTTGAGTCGCCGAGCCAGAGGCGGTTCGCGTCGCTGCCGAGGATCCCGAGCACTTCGTTTACGGCGCCGATCTGTGGGTGGTACATCAGCGCCCAGATCAGGCCGACGCCGACGGGCATGATCGCGTACGGGAGCAGGTACGCCGTCTGCAATAGCGATCGAACCCTGCCATACGCTCCCTGAATAATGAGCGCGAGCGCGAGCCCCCCGCCGACGGTTAAGACGGTGTTCCCCAGCGTGTAAACGAGCGTGTTTCGGAGTGCGATATACAAGATATCGCTGCCGAGCAGTGACTGATAATGGGCGAGGCCGACGAATCGAAAATCAGCCGGACTCGTCCACGAGAACAGGCTCAGTACGAATATCGTTGCGATGGGTGCGAGCAGAAACGGAACGTAGAACGCACTAACGGGTGCGAGCCAATGCCACGGGTGGAGCTTGGCCGCGAGTCGGTCGCGTGTAGAGAGCAGCTGTGTCGTCAGCCCGGTTTGGTCTCCCGTGGCCATCTATCTCGGGGTTTCCGTCCGCTCACTTATGTGTATCGTCCTCGTGTCGTCTCCGGCCAAAGCCAAAGGGTTAACACACACTGGGCGAACGATTGGACGATGAGCGGCCGGCTTACAGTAACGAATCTACGCAAGGAGTACGCCGATCCCGACGAGGGGACCATCGTGGCGGTCAACGACCTCTCTCTCGACATCGACAGCGGGGAGATGGTGATCGTCGTTGGGCCCTCGGGCTGTGGCAAGTCGACGACGCTCCGATGCATCGCCGGCCTCACGGAGCCCACATCGGGAACGCTCCGGATCGATGACGAGGACGTGACCAACAGTCCAGCACGCAAGCGAGACGTGGCGATGGTGTTTCAGGACTACGCGCTGTACCCGCATATGACCGCCCGCGAAAATATCGGCTTCGGACTGAAGATGCGAACAAAGCTGTCCGACGACGAGATCCGCGGGCGCGTCGACCGTGTGGCCGAGACAATGGGAATCGCCGATCTCCTCGAAAAACGCCCCGATGAGATGTCCGGCGGTCAACAACAACGCGTCGCGCTGGGGCGCGCTATCGTGCGCGAGCCAGCCGTTTTCCTGATGGACGAACCACTCTCGAACCTCGACGCGAAGCTCCGAACGAAGATGCGGACAGAGATTCAGGAGCTGCAGCGCGACCTCGGTGTGACATCAGTGTACGTCACTCACAACCAGACGGAGGCGATGACGATGGGCGATCGTATCGCGGTGATGAACGAGGGCGAGCTTCAACAGTTCGCTACTCCGTTAGAGTGTTATCACACCCCGACAAATCTCTTCGTCGCCTCCTTCATCGGGTCTCCGTCGATGAACTTCGTCGACGTGGAAGTCGATGATAACGCGCTTCTCGCCGACGAGTTCACCTACACGATGTCCGACGCCGTCCGGGAGTCGATTCCTGACTCGGACCGGTTTACGCTCGGATTCCGACCGGAAGACGTCGAGCTAACCGAAAATAACGCGGATTTCGAGGTCGACGTGACCGTCGTCGAGCCTCGGGGCGATGTGACGTACGTCTCCGGAACGGTCGGCGACCACTCGGTGACGCTCACGCTCACCGGCGACGACTGGGTCGAAGAGGAGAGTCGTATCGGTGTCCACGTGCCGGAGAACGTGATCTACCTGTTTGACACGAACACCGGGGACCGCGTGTTCACACAGAAGACGCCGACCGATGAGCCTGCGAGCGCATCGCTATCAGAGTAAATCCTCCACGTCAGATTGACCTCCTCCACGCCGTGACTGAGAGATGCTTCTCGAACGAGCCGTGTGACCGACACGCCTCGCTACGCGCTCTCAGTCACCGCCACTCCGACGACTGCAGTGACCGACTCGACCAGCTCGTTGACGTCGTCGCTCTCGGCGTACACGCGGACGTACGGCTCCGTGCCGGACGGTCGGACGAGCGCCCACGAGGCGTCAGGGAACTCCAGTCGAACCCCGTGTTCGGTGTCGACGGTCGCGTCCGGGAACGCGTCCGGTAGTGTCG
>LKMY01000147.1 GCA_001564205.1 Nanohaloarchaea archaeon PL-Br10_U2g5 | reverse complement strand
TCTGCTCGGTTAACACGGTGTTCGGGATCGTCACGAGTCCGCCGTCGCGAGTGTGGACGCGGGTGATGCGAAGCGTAATCGTCCGGACCGTTCCCTCGCCGTCCTCCCACTCGATGTAGTCGCCGACGTTGAACTCCGGATCCGCGACGAGAACGATTCCGCTGACGAGCGACCCGATCACGGTTTGTGCTGCGACCCCGACCGCCAGGGTGGCGGCCGCGATGACGAGTGCGGAGTCGGCGATCAGCCCACCGTAGCCGGCGACGCCAACACCGACAAAGAATCCGACGATGAGGACGAACAGCCGGAGATACCGAGAGATCGCTTCTCTGATGGTTGGGTTGTTCTGATTCCGGTGCCGGATCGCTCGGGACACCACGGGTTCGACAACAAACCAGCCGACAGCCACGACCACGGCGAATCCGAGAGTGAACCACGCTGCGCGAGTGAGTGCCGGCCCGTAGTCGACGAGGCCTTCCGGACCGGTTTCGATCGCCACAGCGATCCCCCGAGAGACGACGGTTGAAACAGTTGGGAGCATATATTTGTCTGTCAGCTGCAACGTACAAAAGTGTCACCGTGACGAAGTATCCTCACGGGACCGAGGACTGAGCCGTACCGTCGATCGGGCTCAATCGCTTGCAACTACGAACCGCGAGGCGTCGCTCTCTTCGGTCGGCGTGGTGAGCAGTGAGACGCCGACGGTGAGGACCGCAGAGAGAACCATCAGCCCGAGCGCGACATCCCAGCCGCCGGCGACCGTCCGGGGAAGCGTCGGTACGACGGGGGCGACAGCCGACAACACCACAGCGAGGTACGCGACTTGCGGAACGAGCACGCCCGCGATCATGCCCGTTCGCGTCGTTCGGTCCCAGTACAGCGCGCAGATCACGGGGAGTGCGAGCAGCGCGAATCCCGAAAAGGCCGTGTCACCGACCTCGATCAGCGTGCCGGGACGGAACAGGCTCGCAACGAACGCCAGCAGAGCGAAGACGGCGACGCCGATCCGCGCGACCCACGCTTCGCGCCGCGCGGAGGCGTCTGCGTTGATCACGGGTCGGTACAGGTCACGGGTGAAGTACGACGACCCCGAGAGCAGCATCGAGTCAGACGAGGACATCATCGCGGCCATCGCACCCGCGATGACGAGCGCCGCGAACCACGCCGGCGTGTATTCGTTTAACACGACGGGGAGCACGTTCGCGCCCTCGGGCACCTCGATCGGCATCCCGACCGCCCACGCGCCGAGCATGAACGCGGGGACGAAAAGCAGTAAGACGAGCACCGGCCACAGCACGAACGACCGCTTCAACACCTCGCCGGATTTCGCGACGAAGAAGCGCTGATTGATCTGCGGAAACATCGTCACGCCGAAGGCGATCGTGATCGCCGTCGAGATGATGAAGCCGGGCGAGTAGAGCCCGCCGCCGAAGCTCCCGAACTCCGGTCGGGCGTCGAGCATCGACCCGGTCGCCGCGCCGAGGCCGCCGACGGCCGACAGGACCCAGATTGCCGCGATCCAGACGATAGAAAGCATGAACAGCCCCTGGAGCGTGTCAGTCCACGCGACGCCGCGCATCCCGGCGAGGACGACGTAGAGGATCATGAACCCGGTAATAAGCGCCGCGCCGCCCCAGTAGGGGACCACGCCGTTCGTCAAGCCAACGAGCGCCTCGCCGGCCCCCATCTGCTGGAGCATGACGTACGGAAACAGCCAGAGGAGGCTCACGCCGGCGACGAGCGCGCGGAGGCCGACCGACCCGAATCGGTCGCCGAGCATCTCCCCGAGCGTCATGTATCCGTTTCGGTTCCCGATCAACCACTGCTTGTAGCCGATGACGTACCAGAGGACGCCGAAGAGGACGCCATCGAGCGCTCCCATCACGATCAGCCACTCGGGTCCCGCAGCGAACGCGAGGTTCGGTCCGCCGAAGAACGTGAACGCCGACAGTAGGGTAGCGAAGGTGGTGAACAACAGGACGACGGTCCCGAACGACCGGCTCGCGAGGTAGTAATCCTCGGCCGTCGTTTCGGAGACTCGGTACGCGATGAGACCGACGGCGAGCGCGAACAGCAGATATCCGACGACGATACCGAGCGAGAGACCGAGCGTCACCGTCGATCACCTCGGGTGTCGGTCGTCTCCGCGCCCCTAGTGTCGGTCGTCGCCGCGCTCGCTGCTTCGACCGACTCGCCAGTCGCTTCCGACCCGATTCCCATTCCGCGCTCCCACGCGCCGCTCTGAACGAACCGCGAAAAGAGCGCGGTACACAGTCCCAGCCACGCGATATGCCACCAGATCCACACCGGGAGCCCGGCGACGACGCGGTCGACGCCCCACAGTGGCCACGGTACCGCGAACGCGACGAGCGTCGCGAACACCGGTACCCACACGAGATCTCTCCGCGGGCGACTCATAAGGAAATATAACGCATTTTAGCCGTTAAACACTGTCGATCAGTTTCGATACTACGTATTGTAGACTATTTTTCTTCAAACGGTGCCGACGGAGGCCCGTGCGATAAGTATTTTCGGTGAGGCGTTCAAGTGGACAGCACCGGCGAACGCCGCCTGCATATCACCATTCACCCATCATGAAAGACACAGAAAAATACCTGATCCACGCCACGATCGCGGCCGACGGGGTCGTCGAGCGGAGCGACGTCGTCGGCGCGGTGTTCGGGCAGACCGAGGGGCTCCTCGGCGACGAACTCGACTTGCGAGATCTCCAAGAATCCTCTCGAGTCGGACGGATCGATGTCAGCGTCGAATCCGAGAACGGCCAGTCGTTCGGAGAGGTCACCGTCGCGTCGAGCCTCGACAAGGTCGAAACCGCAATCCTCGGAGCCGCCTTGGAAACGATCGACCGTATCGGTCCCTGTCACGCCTCGGTCGAGGTGACGAGCATCGAGGACGTGCGGGCGGCAAAGCGCCGCGAGGTCGTCGACCGCGCCAAAGAACTGATCGCCGGCGGGTTCGAGGAGACGAGCCTCGCGAGCGACGACATCCTCGAAGAGGTGCGCGAGGCGGCCCGCATCGAAGGGATCGTCGACTACGAAGGGTTACCGGCGGGTCCCCGCGTCGGCGACTCCGACGCTGTCATCGTCGTTGAGGGGCGCGCAGACGTGTTAACGCTACTCGACTGCGGGATCAAGAACGCGGTCGCCGTGGAGGGGACGAACGTCCCCGCCGCGGTCGCGGACCTCACTGCGGCTCGCACCGTTACCGCCTTCCTTGACGGCGATCGTGGCGGCGAGCTGATTCTTCGCGAGCTCGCACAGGTTGGCGATATCGACTACGTCGCGTTCGCGCCGCCGGGAGAGTCCGTCGAAGATCTCGACCGAAACGCCGTGTTCGAGGCCCTCCGCGGAAAGATCCCGTACAGCAGCCTCGCCGACGAGCCGAATCTCCGAGAGGCCGCGGGCGACGAGACCGGACATAATCCCGTCGAGAACGCGACGTCACCGGGGACCGAAATCAGCGACGCTGACGCCGCGGCCGTCGACGGGTCGGCTCCTGAGACGAGCGCCGAGAATCGTAAGCGCGAGGGAGGCGGCGCGAGTGCAAACGCCGAGAGACGAGCGGAGAACGGTGCAGGGGAGAACGAACCGGGAGAGACGGACGGCGTCGTCGCCGGCGCGGCTCGGGGCGCCGCCGAAAGCGGGCTCGTTGAGGCGGTCGAAGATGCGCCTGCACCCGCCGCGATCGACACCGATAGCGGAACCAGCACGGAGATGGCTGACGAGACGACCGACGCGGAGGAAACGACGGCCGACGTGGACGCAACGACGACGGACGCAACGGCCGACGAGGTCGCTGACGAATCTGCCGCCGGAGCTCCGGACGCTCCGCCGATCGACGACGAACCGCGCTCGATCGAAGAACACGTTCAGGAGGTCGTCGACGCCGGAAGCGACCTCACTCGGCTCCTCGACGACGACCTCGGGGTGCTCGCAGAGGTTGCCGCGACCGATGCGTTCGACGCGGTCGAGAGCGCGGAGACCGCACCGCACACCGTCGTTGTCGATGGGCGAATCGACCAGCGACTGCTGGACGTGGCCGCACAGCGCGGCGTCAGCGACCTGCTCGGTCGAGACGTCGGCGAGTTCGTGAAGCGACCCGTCGGAACCCGCGTCCTCACGGTCGGTGACTTCCGCGCCGGCAGCTGAAGCCCCGTTTTCCGTTTCAGCGACGATATCGAAGCGATTTACACCAGCCCGACGACGCCGAGCAGCGCGAACAGCGCGTCGCCGTACGTCAGCGAAACGACCAGCCCGACGGCCATCGGCACGACGAACGGCATCCCGGGCGACACCATCACCTGATCCTCGCGGGCGACGACCTCAAGTCCGCCCCGAAGCGTGTCGGCGTCGGTGCCGTACGCACCGTGTTCGATCTCGTCGAGGAACCGCGCCGCGGCCCACGGATCGTCAGCGGGCACCGGCTTCCCGTCTCGGACTCCGGAGTCGGCAGTTGACCTCCCGTCCGTCCCGCTCGTGGTCGGTGTCCCACCATCTGTTCGCGGCCCGACGTGAGTCCCCCCGTCGGTCGGGTCGAACGTCTCATCGACGCCGCCCGGGTCACGGAGGCGGTCCGTTTCTCCCCGCAACTCCGCAAGCGTGATCCCGCGCCAGCGCAGGTACATTCGCAGTGCATCCAGATCCAGGCCGTTTCGAGTCGCACCCTCGTCGTCCTCGAACAGCCGTCCGTGCCGGTCGGGAAGCGACGTCGTTGCGACCGGCCGTGCGAGAAACATCGACAACGAACGCTCGCCTCGCAGGAGGTTGAGCCCACCGAGGGCGACCGGGTAGGCGAGTCCGAGCAAGACAGTGTTCGTGAGGATCGTCAGCGAGAAGACGCCGATGTCGGTGTCGACGAGCGGAAGCGTCGTCCCGGCGACCGCGTACGCCGGGAAGGTCGGGAAGAGCATGGCGATCGCGATCAGCGCCTTCGCGTCGGCGCCGCCGAACGCGCCGAGGTACCAGAACGCGTAGCCGAGCGGTGCGACGAACAGGAGGCTGATCGCGGCCTGTACGAGGAACAGCCGACCCTCGAATCCGGCGAGCGGCCACAAGCGAACCGTCTCCCAGATCAGGAGCAGGGCTCCGAACGCGTACAGCGGGGGCCAGAGTCGGTTCGGGAGGCGTCGGGTCCGGACGTCTCGCAGCGCCGCCCAGACGAAGACGGGAACGACGAGCAGTCGGAGGAGATCCGGCAGCGTCGCGAACATGTCACCACGGGGGTGGGCGGCGTAATTAGACGTTCGGGTTTAGATATCGGGATCGATACTCGCTGAGCCGACGCATCTAGAATGGTACGGACACGCGTCG
>LKMY01000146.1 GCA_001564205.1 Nanohaloarchaea archaeon PL-Br10_U2g5 | reverse complement strand
GCCGACGGCGACCGCGCAGAGGTCGCCGTCACTGACATTGACACGAAGAGCGAGGGGTATCTCGATGTGGGCTCAGAGACCGTCGCTAACTACGAACCGCTCGTCCGGGCGTCCGACGCGGTGTTCGTGAAGGGCGCATTGGGCGTCTTCGAAGATGAGCGATTTGCTGACGGTACAGTGGGCGTGCTCGAAGCAATTGCCGACACCGACTGCTTCTCGGTCGTCGGCGGCGGCGACACCTCGCGCGCCATCGAGATGTACGGCATGCGCGAAGACGAGTTCTCACACGTCTCCATCGCCGGCGGGGCCTACATCCGGGCGCTAACCGGCGAGTCGCTGCCGGCGGTCGAGCTGCTCGTGGCGGCGGCGGATCGGCAGTAACCAAACGGAGGGCTATCGGGGTGCGGTTCCCGCGCTACTCCTCGGAGAGATCGAGTTCGAACTGTTCGTTTTCGGTGACGGGGTTGAGCACGACGCTCGTGTTCGACTCGCGGATATCGGCGTCGGTGAGGATCGCCTTGATCTGGTCGTTCATCCCGTCCGTATCAGTGAACTTGCCGATCGCGATCACATCGTAGTCACCAGTTACTTCGTAGACACTCACCATCTGCTTCTCCTGTCTGAGTTTCTCAGTGACGTCGGGCAGCGCGCTTCCCTCTACTTTGAGCTGAAGCACCGCGGTCACGTCGTAGCCGAGTTTATCGTAGTCGACGATAGGTGTGTACCCTCGGATTACGCCTTCGTCTTCCAAGTCCCGGAGGTGGTTCGAGACGGTCGTCACCGACACGTCGAGTTCGTCGCCGAGGCTTCGGAGGCTCGCACGACCGTTACTGAGAAGCGAATTGACGAGCTTCGCATCGAGATTTTCGTACGTCATCACAGTATACGACGGGTGGAGGGGTTTATAATTTTACGAACGTCCACCAATTTTACCCGAGTGGCGGTTCATGCGTCAAGCGATAAGGCCTTTATACTGGCAGATAAGGAACTAACCGTCCAGAACATGACGGACGAACACGCGAAACCAGACGGTGGCCTCACGGCCGAAGAACAGGCGGTACTCGACGAGATCGAAGCGGAAAACGTCGACTTCCTCCGACTCCAGTTCACTGACATCCTCGGGGTCGTCAAGAACGTCTCCGTTCCCGCCCATCAGGCGGAAAAGGCGTTCACTGAGGGGATCTACTTCGACGGCTCCTCGATCGAAGGATTCGTGCGCATCCAGGAGTCCGACATGCGACTCGTGCCCGATCCCGATACGTTCGCGGTGCTCCCGTGGCGCGACAGCGAGGACTCCGGCGCTGCACGGATCATCTGTGACATCGTCGACACGGACGGCGAGCCGTTCGCCGGCGGCCCGCGTCAGGTGCTCAAGAGCGTCCTTGAGGAGGCCGAAGAGATGGGCTACTCCGTCTCTATCGGTCCCGAGCCGGAGTTCTTCCTCTTCAAAACCGACGACGAGGGGAATGCGACGACGATTCCCCACGACAACGGCGGGTACTTCGATCTCGCTCCCAAAGATCTCGCGAGCGACGTGCGTAAGGAGATCATCTTCACGCTGGAAGACATGGGCTTCGAAATCGAGGCCTCTCACCACGAGGTCGCCGAGGGGCAACACGAGATCAACTTCAAGTACGACGACGCGCTCACGACCGCGGACAACATCGCGACGTTCCGTGCCGTCGTCCGCGCGGTCGCGGCCCAACACGATCTGCACGCGACGTTCATGCCCAAGCCGATCGCACAGATCAACGGCTCGGGGATGCACAGCCACATCTCGCTGTTCGACGAGGACGGCAACGCCTTCGCCGACGACGATGACGACTTCAACCTGAGCGAGACGGCCTACCAGTTCATGGGCGGCATCCTCAACCACGCGCAGGCGTTCACGGCCGTCACGAACCCGACTGTGAACTCCTACAAGCGGCTGGTGCCCGGCTACGAGGCACCGATCTACGTCGCGTGGTCCGACACCAACCGCTCGGCGCTGGTGCGCGTTCCGGACGCCGCGGGCGTCTCGGCGCGCTTCGAGGTCCGCAGTCCCGACCCGTCGTGTAACCCATACCTCGGCATGGCGTCGCTCATCGCGGCCGGTCTCCACGGTATCAAAACCGAGGCCGACCCCGGCGACCCCGTCCGCGAGGACATCTACGAGTTCGACGACGCCAAACGCGAGGAGTACGGTATCGACACGCTCCCGCCGAACCTCGGTGCCGCGGTCGAAGCGCTCGAGGAAGATGCGGTCATTCAGGAGGCGCTGGGTCCGCACGTCTCCGAGAAGTTCGCCGAGGCCAAGTCCCAGGAGTTCAGCGAGTACCTCACCCAGGTGTCACAGTGGGAAGAGGACCGCTACCTGGAGACGTTCTAACGCCGCACGACGACCGATCTGGCTTTTTTTAACACCACCGGGAGCGCCGGGAGTGCAATTACGACGACGACCGCTGTGGACGTCGCAACGAGCGTGACTGCTACCGATGATGAGAGCGCGTACGCGCCCACCCATAGCCCGCCGGTACCGAGCAGCGCGGGGATCGCGATCCGCATCGGGACGCTCGGCTCGTCGCCGGTGACAAGCAGCCAGCCGACCGCACCGCCGAGACCGGTTGCGATCCCGATAGTGGCTTCGATAACCCCCTCAGTGTGGCCACTCGCGGCAGCGACGCCAGCGGCGGCGATCGAAACGGCCGCTGCCAACAGAAACGCTGGGAGCGGATCGAGTTCGGCGGGTGACTCGATGGATTCTGACCGTTCGCCTCCAATCGCTCGAATCCGGGGGTCGCCGGCGAACCAGAGGACGATGAAGACGGCGCCGATCCCGACGAGGAGGCCTGCGACCACGTCGACAAGGAAATGAACCTCGATGACGACCCGTGAGATCGCCACGGCGACCGCGACCGCAGCGGCTCCACGGAGCCGTCTCCGCGGCGTCCACACTCGGTCGTACAGCAGCGCGACCGCGAGGTACGCGGCCATGCCGCCGGTAGCGTGACCGCTCGGGAATCCGAACCCGTCTGAGAACCCTTGGGTCTCGTACCACGCGGACAGCAGTCCGGGGAGCCACATCGGCGCGTCGGCAGGGGACGCTGCACCGGGCGGACGTGGGGCGGCAAACCAGGCCTTTCCGAGGGCGACAGCAGCGTACGCGCAAGTAACGACCGCAATTGCAGTTGCACCCGCGCGGCGCGGCGACGCGGCGAGACGCTCGCTCCCGAACCAGTAAAGCACTGCGAGCAGGCCGAACAGGAACCACGGGTCTGCAAGGTGGGTGACAGCCGCAAAAATAACGATAATAAACTCCGGCAGCGCGTCGACGACGGCGAACTCACCGACTCCGCGATCGGCCGAGACGAGAGACCTCACAGGCGGATCATGAACGGACCGTGAGCGAGTCATACGGAGATCACCCACTCAGCCACGGATCGCCACGCCGGTCCCGATACATCCGTTAGTCCTCGTTTCGGCTCCGTGCGTAATCGACCGCTTTTCCAGGCGTTTCGAGCAGATTGAGGCCGATGCCGACGATAATAAACAGGGTGTACAGCCCCAGCGTCGAGAGACCGAGGATGAGCATCGCAGCGATCGCGTACAGCCCGTCGAGGAACGAGAACGCGCCGAGGATCAGCACCGTCCCGTAGAGGAGAACGAGGTACGGCCCCCAGCCTCGCGCATGGCCGCGTCGCATCCGAGAGCGGACGTACCGCTTCAGTTCCGATTCGACGGCCGGCTTGTCCACGGTGCGTCGTTCGACGTCGTCCTCGAACGAGTCGAACTCCGCGCGCAGCCGGCTCACCTCTTCTTGTAACGCCGCGACGTCTGGCGCCCCCTGCGGCCGTTCCTCGTCGCCGGCGCCACCCTCGCCGTCCGACTCACCGTTCATACCCATGGGTCGACCGCGGTCGTGTTGTAACTGCCGGTCGGCGACGGCACTCGTTACCGTGTCGTCGAGGGGGCCGGGCACGGACGCCGGCGGCGTTCGATCCGCCAACACGACGTTGACGACGCCGCCGACAACGACGATTATCGCGGCGATGTAGAGCCACGTGACGAGGAGGAGGATCCCCCCGATGACGCCGTACAACTGATACTGGCCGGCGCTTGCGGCGTACACCTGAAAGCCGGCCTGAAGCAGGGTCCAGCCGACCGCGGCGAACACCGCTCCCGGAAGCGCCTCACGGACGGCGATCCGCGGCTGCGGGAGCAGATAGTACATCGGCAGGAAAACCGCCGTGAGAAAGAGCGGTAACGCGAGAATACTCACCGCCCCGACAAAGGGGATGGCGTCTGCAGCCGCGACGAACGTACCGACGACGACCATCACGCCGATGCCGACGCCGACCGCGAAGACGACGGAGGCAGCGTCTGCGAGTTGACGGAGAAACTCCGGCTGATTCTCCACGCCGTACAGCGAGACGAACGCGGTGTCGAGGCCGCGAAACACTTTTAATGTCGACCAGACGAGAATGCCCAGTCCGAGCACGCTCGCACCGGTCCGTCCCCCCGCAGAAGAGATTGCTGTCGAGATCGCTTCCGCGCCGGCCGGGGTGAGGAACTCCCCGGTCTCCGCAACCAGTTGGCTGGCGATCGTCTCACCGAAGACGATGCTCGCAACGACGACGAGTAGGAGAAGCGAGGGGATCAGCGAGACGAACGCGTAGTAGGCGATTGCGGCGGCAAGAAACGTCACCTGTCGGTCGATCGCCGTGTCGACGATGCGGCGAGTCGTGCCGAACGCGGTGGTCAAGTATCGGGACACGCTCATCGATTCGGACGAGAGCAACAAAAGCGAGGTGGGTGTAATGAGCACTGACAGGATCGGACGAGCCGTACGGACGTGTTAGTCTGACAAGCCGCCATCGAGCACCGCAGCTCGCATTTCGGGGATCGACGCCGTACTTTTGACCGCCGTCCCCCGGTAGTGTGCACGAGTCGCCTCGTGGCCGGCCGCTCGGACCCGGTCGACGAACTCCTCCATGCTGATCGCGGGCTCGCCCCACTGTTTGTACAGTCGGTGTTGGTCGTAGTGGGTTGGCGTATCAAGCTCGCGGGCAACCGTTCCGAGCAGCCTCCGGGCGCGCCCCGCCTCGCCCATATCGTCGGTGACGCGGTCGCGGACGGTACGCGTGAACTCGGCGTCAGCGACGGGACCGAGCCAAAGCGGGCCAGCCGTGAGTACGCGCTCCCCGCCACAAACCGGGCAGGCATCGGTGGGATCGGCGATCAATCCGCGAGCCGGCTCGCGCCAGAGACAGTCCTCACAGCCGTCGACGTACCCCAGCTTCTCGATGCAATCGTCGGCCGCCCGCGCGCCCGACTCCAGTTCGAGGTACGTCCGTGCGTAGTGACGCGAGACGTGCGAAACGATCGGGCG
>LKMY01000145.1 GCA_001564205.1 Nanohaloarchaea archaeon PL-Br10_U2g5 | reverse complement strand
TGTAGCCTCCATCAGGTCAACATCGCACGGAAGTTCGGGCACCGGTTTATTGGCCTCAGAGACGGCAAGAAGGTGTTCGACGGGTATCGAGACGAACTCACGATCGACGTGATCGACGACCTCTACGGCGATATCGACACGGAGGGGATGTTCGTCAGTGGTGACGGTGACACCGAGAGCACGGCTGGGGACAGAGCAACGACATAATGCGAACAGAGCTGATCTACACGTGACAACTGATACGACTACCTCCGACGGAACACACGGTCCCGAGTCGGCCGCCGACGAGACGGACGCCCCGGATCGAATCGTCGAACAGTTCGAGAGCATCAAGCGAACGCGGCGACGACGGGCGGTCGGCTGGTTCGGTCTCCTCACGTTCATCGTGTTCGCGACGATCCAGGCGTTCGCTGCGACGGAACTCCTCGATCCCGACGCTCGGATTGGGACGTTTGTCGACTCGCTGAACGAGTTCTTCCCGATCACCTTCTATTTCGACACCATCCCGTTCCTCGATTTCGGGCAGTACATCGCGTTCATCCGTGATGCGAACCTGCTGTACGACCCGGAGATCGGGGGCTTGCTGTTCCAGTGGCCGCCGAGCGCGACCGACGTGTACGTCTTCTTCTTCCAGGAGCTCGGAATCTTCCAGATATTCGGTGAGGCCGGAATCACGCTCGCGATGGGGTTCGTCGGGACGGTCGTCGGCTTCCCGTTCGCGTTGGTGTTCGGGACGCTCGGTTCCGGGCGCGTCACGCCGTTCCCGTTCAACTTCATCTTCCGCGGGACGATGTCGTTCATTCGTGCGGTTCCGGCGATCGTGTGGACGCTCATTTTCATCCCGTTCCTCGGGCTCGGGCCCGCCTCCGCGGCGCTGGCGATCGCGTTCGATACGATCGGGAACCTCGGTCGCCTGTTCGTCGACGAGCTCGAAGAGATCGAGGAGGGCCCGGTCGAAGCGATGCGGACGACCGGCGCCAACAAGCCACAGATCGTCTTCTTCGGGATGTTGAGTCAGGTTCGGACCGCGTTCATCGCGTGGACGCTGTACGTCCTCGAGATCAACGTTCGGATCGCCGTCACCGTCGGCGTCATCGGCGCCGGCGGGCTCGGCTTCATCGTGACCTCTCAGCAGAACCTGCTGCAGTTCACGAATATGATGGCGACACTGATCTCTATTTTCCTCCTCATCATCTCCGTCGAGCTGTTCAGCCAGCGGCTCCGCTCGCGGCTCCGCTCTGACGACGTAGAGATGAGCATCTGGGAGCTGATCACCGGGTTCCCGCGCCGCATGGCCGAGTCGGCGCTGAAGTAAGACCAGTCGGAACCTCCCGACCACCGACTGTCACAAGGGAAACCGACTTTTCCGTCGCCCGCAGAGTAGACGTATGAGCACCTTCGAACCGCCCGCGGAGACGCTGGCGGACATCGTCTTAGTCGACTACGGACTCGGGAACCTTCGATCCGCCACCCGCGGACTCGAACGGGCGGGCGCGAGCGTGGAGATCACCGACGATCCCGAGGCGTTCGCTGCTGCCGACGGGGTCGTCCTTCCTGGTGTCGGCGCGTTCCGCGAGGGGATGGAGAACGCCGGCCCGCTCCGTGAGGCGCTGACCGATCACGCAGACGCCGGTCGACCGCTCTTCGGGATCTGTCTCGGGATGCAGATGCTTCTCACCTCGAGCGAGGAGGCCGACCACGAGGGAGAGGGGGACGTGACCGGTCTCGATCTGGTCTCCGGAACCAACGTCAGGTTCGACGTCGACCGAAAAGTCCCGCACATGGGGTGGAACGAGCTGGAAACCACGCGCGATCACCCGATCGTCGAGGGCGTGGACGGCGAGTACGCTTACTTCGTCCACTCGTACTACGCCGAGCCCGACGACCCGAACGCGGTCGTCGCCACCGCCGACTACGGCCTCGACTTCCCGGCGGTCGTTGCCAACGACGCGGGCAACGTGTTCGGCACCCAGTTCCACCCCGAAAAGAGCGGCGAGACGGGGCTTCGAATCCTCCGGAACTTCGTCGAATACTGCGCTGAGCGATAGCGTATCGAGCGGCGTATGCCGAGCGGTAGCGTCGGTTAGAGCCCGTCGTACGGCCCCGACTTGGCTGCGGTGAGCCGGTCGACCTGCTCGTTCGAAAGGTCGATTGACGCGGCCGCGAGGTTCTCCTCGAGCTGCTCGACGGTCCGCGCGCCGACGATGGGCGCCGTCACGCCGTCGCGGTGGGCAAGCCATGCGAGTGCGACCTGCGCGGGCGAGGCATCGACCTCCGCAGCGACCGCGTCGAGCTCGTCGTGGAGGTCGAAGTTCGCTTCAGTGAGGTACGACTCCTGGAACCGGGTCGACTCGGCGGCCTTCGACTCTTCGGGAAGGTCTTCGTCGCGATCGTACTTTCCAGTTAAAAAGCCCTGTCCGAGCGGGCTCCATGGGGAGACCGCGAGGCCCTGTTGGCGAGCGAACTCGAGGTAATCGCCTTCGATCTCGCGGTCGACGAGATTATATCGCGGCTGGAGCACGCTGAACGGCTCCCACCCTTCGCTCCGGGCGATCTCGTTCGCCCGAGCGACTTTCCACGCGTTCGGACGCAGCGTAGAGGCGCCGAGATAGTGGACCTTCCCGGATTCGACGAGCCCGTTCAGCGTCTTCATCATCTCGCGGGCCGGTGTCTCATCGTCCCAGCGGTGGATATAGAGGACGTCGACGTAGTCGGTGTCGAGCCGATCCAGAAGGGCGTCAACGCGGTGACGAACGTTCTTCCGGTTCGTCCCACGGCTGTTCGGGTCACCGTCGCGGATCTGCCAGTACACCTTCGAGGCGATCGTGTAGCGCTCTCGGTCGCGCTCGGCGAGCCAGTCGCCGATCCACCGCTCGCAGTCGCCGCCGCCGTACACGTCGGCGGTGTCGATATATCGCCCGCCGGCGGCCTCGTACGCGTCGAGCAGTTCGTGAGCGCGCCCCTCGTCGATCTCCACGTTGCCCGCCTCGGTCACGCGGCCGAACCGCCAGGTGCCGAACTGAAGCTCGCTGGTGCGGAGCCCGGTTCGGCCGAGCGGGACCGTCTCAAGATCGATCTGGTCGACTGTCGGTGTCATTGACTCCCCGTTGTCGCCGTCGCCGCAAAAACCCACAGTAATCGGATGTTTCGTGGGGGTACGTCACTAGAGCTCCTAGGTACTTTTTCTCACTCCGCCCGTGACCCGCAGTGAAGCCGTTTTGACATCACATCTAGCGGCCGCTCGTTCACTGGCGGCTCCGTTCTGTTTCTGCGTGCGGCCGGCGCGCGCACTGCTCACTCGGCCGAAAAGTCGTCATCGCTCGCCGTGGCCGTACAGACCGGACAGCCGGCCGCGAGGATCGTCTTCCGCATTTCCTCGTTGACCTCGATGGTCTGTGCGCAGTCCGAACAGGTGAATTGAACGGTGGTCAACACTAGCCCTCTCTCGCCTTGCGGGAAGGGTGCCGGGCAATATAAATGAGGGGCTTTCGGCGGCGGCGTGACGCTGGCGGTGTCGATATCGCCACCGGCACGGACGGGTTTGGCGGTCGCGATCCGAGTCCCAGTATCAGTGGTTCGCGATCCGGGTCCCAGTATCAGTGGTCGGGGATATCGTCGCGGCTCATCGGTCACCGAAGTAATCTACGAGCCGCTCGGCGGCCTCGACTGCTCGCGGCGTTACCAACGCGAAGCGAATCCAATCGCCGCGAGCGGTCCCGAAGGCGTTACCTGGCATTCCCGCGACGCCTGCCTCGTCGATGAGTTGCTTCACGTTCGCCATCGTCCCGGGGAAGCCGTCGAAGCGTGCGAGCACGTAAAACGCCCCGTCCGGGCGGCTGTACTCCGCGCCCGCCGCGTCGAGCGCGCCCGTGAACGCGTCGACACGCTCGGTGAGTAGCTCGCGGGCCGACTCGTAGTAGTCGGGGGACGTCGTTTCGAGCGCGTGGTGAACCGCGTACTGCGACGGACGGGCGCCGGCGACGTTGACGAGCATATGCCGCGCCTTCGCCCGGAACACGTGTTCGTCAGGCAGGATCGCGTAGCCGACTCGGAACCCCGTGATCGCCATCGACTTCGAGAAGCCGCTCGTGACGAGGACGCGGTCCGAATCGAGCGTCAGCGCGGATTCGAACGAGCCGGTCAGATCGAAGTGGTCGTACACCTCGTCGACGACGACGAGCGCATCGACGGCCTCCGCGACGGCGACGACCTCGCGGATCGCGTCGAGGTCGTAAATCGCTCCTGTCGGGTTGTTCGGCGTGTTCAACACGATCAGCGCGGTTTCCTCGCTTGCCGCCTCCCGGATCGCCTCGAGGTCAAGCCCGCCGTCGCGCTCGGTCGGAACGAGCGTCGGCGTGCCGCCTAACAGCTCGGTCTTCCCCGGGTAGTACGGGTAGACGGGATCCATCAGGAGCGCCTCGCTGCCCGCGTCGCGCTCGAGCGCCCGCGCCATCGCGAGGTAGTTCGCCTCGCCCGTCCCGTTCGTGACGACGACGCGGTCGACGTCGACGTTCCGTCGTGCAGCTATCGCTTCGCGAAGCTCTCGGAGCCCCTCGCTCGGCGGGTACTGAAACGCGTCCGACGGCAGATCGGCGTACTCGTGGAGCCCCTCGCGGAGCGCCGCCGGCGGCTCCCAGTCGGGGTTGCCACTCACCATGTCGATGACGTCGCCGTCGGCCGCCGCCGCGTACTCCATGACGTGAAAGAACTTCGGCTCCTCGTACTCCATACCGACCGGAGGGTGCCGGGATCCCTGGCTCTTTCGACCGCCGGCACCGCTCGTTTACCGACGCCGATGTCGACGGCTCCCCGCTCCAATCCGGTGGTTTCACTTACATACCGATTAACTGCGTCGTATGAACAAACGCGGCCACGTGCTCAACGCCTTGCTGCTCGCGCTCGGGCTCGGATTCATTCTGGAGCCCGGACTCGATATGGCGACGGCCGAGATGACGGTCCAGATCACCGTCCCGATCGTGTTGGGGGCGCTGTTTCCCGACGTTGACACCGCTTTCGGTCGTCACCGCAAGACGCTCCACAGTCTTCCCGTGCTCGCGGTCTTTCTCGCGTACCCGATCCTATTCGGCAACCTCCAGTACGTCTGGATCGGTGTGTTAACGCATTATATTCTCGACGTGGTCGGGAGCCGCCGGGGAATCGCGCTGTTCCACCCGCTCTCTGACACGGAGTACGGGATGCCGACGGGCGTCACGACGAGCAGCAAGTACGCCGACCTCGTCACCGTGATCATCACCGCGCTGGAGCTCGCGGCCTTTTGGGCGATCCACACCTACGTCGTCGACCTCGCTCTCGACCTCTCGGCCGCCTCCGAGGCGGCAGCCGGATTCGGTCTCTGACGAACGGGACGTGC
>LKMY01000144.1 GCA_001564205.1 Nanohaloarchaea archaeon PL-Br10_U2g5 | reverse complement strand
TTCCTCGCCGGCCACTACGCGACGGAGACGTTCGGCGTCCGGTCGCTGCAGTCGCTGACCGAGGAGTGGGGCGTGGAGACGGCGTACTTAAGCCACCCGACACGGCTTTGACATCCTCCCCGCGCTAAAGCGCGAGGCTTTCTCCTCGATTCTCCGTAATCGGTGCTCTACGCCGAGCCGTCGCCCCCGAACGCAACCCTTACCGCCGGCCTCCTCGCAGTCCGAATATGCGCGATCACTTCGAGATCCGGGGCCACGACGCGGCGGGCCGAATCGGCCGGCTGAAGGTGCCCCGAGCCGGTGTCACCGTCGAGACGCCGGCGTTGTTACCGGTCGTCAACCCCAACGTGGTCACGGTGGAGCCGAGCCGGCTCGCTGACGAGTTCGGTGCGGAGATGCTGATCACCAACTCCTACATCATCCGGAGCACGGACCGGATCCGCGACCGCGTGCTCGATCAGGGGCTCCACGATTTCCTCGGGTTCGACGGCGCGATCATGACCGACTCCGGGTCGTTCCAGCTGGCCGAGTACGGCGACATCGACGTGACGACCGCGGAGATCATCGAGTTTCAGCGGCGGATCGGCAGCGACGTCGCCACTCCAGTCGACGTGCCCACACCGCCGGATGTTGACCGCGAGCGCGCGGAACGCGAGTTGGAGACGACGAAGCAGGCCCTCGCCGACGCCGAGTCGGCTGAGACCGGCGAGATGCTCGTTAACGCGCCAATTCAGGGGTCGACGTTCCCCGACCTGCGCGAGGAGGCCGGACGCCATGCGACTGCGACCGATCTCGACGTCTTCCCCGTGGGTGCGATGGTCCCGCTACTCAACTCGTATCGCTACGCCGACGTCGTCGAGGCGGTGCGCGCGGCAAAGCGCGGGCTCGACTCGGACACCCCGGTTCACCTGTTCGGCGCGGGCCATCCGATGATGTTAGCGTTGGCGGTCGCGGCCGGCTGTGACCTGTTCGACTCGGCCGCCTACGCGCTGATGGCCCGTGACGGTCGGTATCTGACCGTCTCGGGGACCGAACACCTCGAGGAGATGGAGTACTTCCCCTGCTCGTGTCCGGTCTGTGCCGAGCACACGCCCGCGGAGCTCCGAGAGCTCGACGAGTCGGGAGAGACGAGCGACAATACGAGCGCCGACGCGGGGCGTTCGGCCGAACAGCTCCTCGCCGAGCACAACCTCCACGTCACCTTCGAAGAGCTTCGCCGGGTGAAAGCCGCGATCCGATCCGGAAACCTCCTCGAACTCGTCGACCGCCGCGCCCGCGGCCACCCGGCGATGCTCGACGGCTACCGAACCCTGCTCGATCACGCCGACGAACTGGAACGGACCGATCCCGTCTCGAAAGACGCCTTCTTCTACACCTCTCACGAGTCGGCTCACCGGCCGGAGGTCGACCGCCACCACGATCGACTCGCGCGGCTGTCGGTCCCCGATCGGCTGCTGCTCACGGAGTCGAACGCGCCGTCTTCGCACGACTACGACGCGGTGTGGCGAGTCAAACCCCCGTTCGGACCGTTCCCGCGGGCGCTCTCGGAGACGTATCCGCTCACGGCGGAAGTCCCCGAGCAGCTTGACGACGCGGCGCAGGTCGCGGCGGCCGACGGGGTCGCGAGCCTCGCGACCGCGAACCCGGAAACGTCGATAACGCTCGGACACGACGACTGGCCCGCCGCGGCGCTGGAACGACTGCCCGAGCGAGTCGAGACGGAGAACCTGCAGTCGCTCGGCCGGTAGTCAGGCGGGAGTTCTGGACTCCGACGGAGGGTAGGACGGTGAAAGCGCTAGCTCACTCGTCTTCTGTTGATCGTCCCGTTTTGACGGTGAGAACCGGCACGTCTGACTTTCGAAGGATCTTCTGTCCCGGTCGACCGAACACCGCCCCGCTGAGGCCAGATCGCCGTTGCCCCCCGATCACGATGTAGCGAGCGGCGTTCTGTTTGGCATAGAGGACGATTTGGCTCGCCGGATCACCGACCAGTCCTACCGTGGTGGCAGTCTCGACGTCGGCTTCCTCGGCTACCGCCTCCGCTTCCCGCTTCGCCGCCGACCTGATTTCGCTCATTTCGACACCTCGCCCGGTTCGATCCGAACGATTCTGCTGTCGTTCGACGAACTCCAGCTGAGTCATCACGTGTACGACGTGTAGCGGCTCGTCGAATCGATCTGCGAGTACAGCCGCCTGTTCGACCACTCGGTGTTCGTCTGCAGAGCGTTCAACCGCAGCAACAACAACCATACTGCTCTATCTCACCCCGGCTACATAGGCACTCCTCACGAGATGTGAGGTCGCGACGACCGCGGGATCGGGCGTTAGTCCTCGGTCGTCGGCATGCGCTTCGAGTAGTCCCAGGTGTGGAGCCGTTCGGGTTCGATCCGAACGCGAACCTCCTCGCGCTCGGGTCGAAGCAGCCGATCGCCGACCTCGTTGTCGACCCCACCGAGGTACCGTACCAGTAGGGTGCGGAGCAGCGTTTTGTCCTCGTCGACCGACACCGCTGCGTGGCCGCGTCCCCTGACGCCTTTATACGGCGGATCGTTCGTCGACACCTCGAAAGAGACGTGGTCGTCGTGTGAGAGGAAGTCGACGAGGTCGGCGTCCGCGCTGGTCGCACAGTTGATCGCGCCGTCCCACGAGAACCACAGCGAGACGATCCACGGCGCGTCGCGCGGGGTTCGACAGCCGATTCGGACCGGCACCGTCGTCGCTTCTAGAAACTCGTCGACCCGATTCTGGTCCCACGGTCCGGACGGCTCCATGTTACCTCTTCGAGCGGTTCCGGGGTAACAATTGCGGCGAGATCGGCGAGGTGCAATCGTCCGAAGCGATTCCCCGCCGACGGGACCCTCTCGACGAGCCGCGGAACACAAGAGAATTGACCGTCGCCCTGCGAAACCAACCATGACCGACTACTTCGAAGTCCACGAGCGCGACGGCGCCGCCCGGCTCGGGGAGCTCCGACTCGCCGACGCCGTGACGACGCCGGCGCTCGCGGACCCCTTCGTTGCGGACGCGGGAAGTCTCTGGGCCGGCGACCGCAAAGTGCCCGACGGCGACGAGGACTCGCTGACGATCCTGCCACACCGGTCGTTCCCGGCCGGCACCCGCGCGGAGGTCCGCGAGTCGTTCGCAGTCGATCACCCGGACGTCGGCTTTCCGTCTGCAGCCGTCGTCGATAGCGAGGGCGCCCGCGACGTCGGCGCCGACGCGTACCTGCTCGCAGACGCGCAGGGGTTCGTCGGCCACGGCGAGGCGTTTCGCGACGCGATCCTGTCGGCGAAGCGGTCGCTACCGGCGGACACCGCCCTGTTTCTGTCGGGAATCTCGACGCCCCGAAACGTCGCGACGCTCGCGGCCGCGGGCGTCGATCTGGTCGACGGGACGCTCGCGCGAACGAAGGGGATGGAAGGGAAGTACCTCACCGCCGACGCGGAGCACTTCCTCGAGGACCTCACGGAGCTTCCGTGTGCTTGCCCGGCGTGCGCGAAGCCGCGCTCCGAGTTCTCCCGCGCCGACTGCGCCGAACACAACGTCAACGCGCTCGAAGCCGAACTCCGGCGCGTCCGCGAGCGGATCCGGTCCGGCCGGCTCCGTGATTACTTGGAGGGACAGGCGCGACACGAGGGGTGGCTCACGGCGACGCTCCGGGAGTTCGACGATCAGTGGGGGTACGCCGAGGAGCGGACTCCGATCCTCCGGGACGCCGAGATCACCGCCGCGTCAGCGGAGACGCTCGACCGCGTGGAGATCCGTCGATTTGCGGACCGCGTGACGAGCCGATATCAGAACCGGTTTCGGGACCAGCCACTGGTGTTGGTGCCCTGCTCGGCGACGAAGCCGTACAGCGACTCGCAGAGCCACCGACAGTTCCACGACGCGATCAAGTGGCGGGGTCACACCGTTTCGATGACCTCGCCCATCGGTGTAGTGCCCCAAGAGCTGGAGACGACGTATCCCGCCCAACACTACGACGCGGTCGTCACCGGGGACTGGAGCGAAGACGAGATCGAATTCGTCGCGGAGGTGCTGCGCCGATATCTGACGCGAACCGACTACTCGCGCGTGATCGCACACGTTCCCGCGGACGGCTACCGCGAAATCTGTGAGCGCGTCGAGCGCGATCCCGCGATCGACGTCCCGTTCGAGTACACCTGCGTCGACCACCCGACGACAGACGAGTCGCTCGGCGAGTTGAACGCCGCACTGCACGGCGAGCCGGCCTACAGCAAGCGCGAGCGCGAGCACAACACGGTCAAAGCGATCGCCGACTACCTGCTCGGCGACGGTGCGGGCGACGAGCTGTTCGGCGGGCCGGACGACGACGTCTCGATCCGTACCACGGGTCGGTACCCCAAGCTGCAGGTGTGGGGCGACGACCCCGACGCCGGACGAGAGGGCGAGCCGGGTGAGCAGCTCGCCACGATGGTGCCACAGTACGGCACCCTTTCGTTCACTCTCGCCGGCGCGCGGCGCTGGGACGCCAGCGACGCCCCGACGAAGCGCGTCGAGATCGACGAATTCGTACCGCACGGCTCCGTACTGGCGCCCGGCGTCGTTGACGCGGACGACGCGATCCGCGTCGGCGACGAGGTCGTCATCGAGGGCCCGAAGGCGTTCGCGGTGGGGCGTGCGGAGATGTCTGGCCCGGAGATGGTCGACTCCACGCGGGGCGTCGCCAGTGAGGTCCGGCACGTCGACGAGAAATAGCGTCTGATAACCCACCGATTACATCCGCCGAATCAGTAGCTTCAAAACCGCGCCGGCCGGATGCTCGACTATGGCGCTCGAAAAGGACGTGGACTGTCCGTCGTGTGGAGATTCCCAGTCGTTCTACCGGACCGCGGCGATGACGCTCCACCTCGGCGAGAAGACGAAGTGGCGCTGTCCCGAATGCGGCTACGGCTACGTCGAGATCAACGGGATCAACACGCTCCCGGCCTGAGGCCGGACCAAACACCTCACGATTCACTCCGCACCAACTTCGCGGCCAAGTCGGACCCCGACTACGCCACGGCACCGACCAACTCGATCAGCAGAGTCAAGGACGCGACCGACGCGACCGTCGTGACGAACACGTTCAGCGAGGCGAATTCGGCGTCGCCGCCGAGCTCGGTCGCGAAGACGTACGTCGACACCGCAGTCGGCGTCCCGAGCATGACGATCCCGGCGGTGAACGTCGCGGCGTTGACGCCGAGTAGCGTGAGGACGACCCACGCGATCGCGGGCATACAGCCCAGCTTGAGTGCGACCACTGAAGCGGTCGCTCCGCGGTCGATCGTTGTCGAGTCGACGTGGAGGCTCGCACCGACGCAGAGCAGCGCGAGCGGGAGCGCCAGCGCTCCGACCCAGTCGAGGGCGGTCGCGGT
>LKMY01000143.1 GCA_001564205.1 Nanohaloarchaea archaeon PL-Br10_U2g5 | reverse complement strand
GGTGTCCGGTTGGAGGACCTCGTGGCCGTCACCGAGGACGGCTACGAGCTGCTCGCGGAGTATCCGTTCGGGATCGTCCCGCAAAAGCGGTAGTTGGTCGAGAACGGCTACTTTTCGGCGGTGTCGAGCGTCGAGGAATCGGTGACCGACACGTCGTTCGCCGAGGCGCTGTCTGTCGATGTGTCATCCGTAGACGAATCGTTCTCAGCGGACCCGTCTGCGGCCGCTTCGGGCGGATCGTTCCGGAGCTGCCGAGGGAGTAGTCCCCCGAGGAGGCCACGGAGGATCCGGCCCGGGTCGAGAAAGTACTGCGGGAGAACGACCATCGCGACCGCGACGACGAGAAGGCCGATACCGAGCGCGACCTCGCCATCGAACAGTCGGATGACGGCGTAGTTCCCGAGCGGGATGGCGAAGATCAGCGACGCCGCCAGCCCGATCATGTCCGTCAGTCCGAGGTTCATGCTTGGGAGGTACGAACTCGTCCGGCATAAGGATACAGAACCGATATCCCTCACCCGCCCCCAGTACCGGTATGTTCACCGGCATCGTCGAGGACACCGGGGCGGTCCGTAACCGGACTGAAACCGAGGATGGGATTCGGCTGCGAATCGGCGTGGACGGATTCGATGACCTCCATCACGGGCAGTCGATAAGCGTCAGTGGCGTCTGTCTGACCGTCGAGGAGTACGGGGTCGGCGACGACGGAGGCGATACGGGGACCGACTGGTTCGAGGTGTTCCTCGCGAGCGAAACGGTCTCGAAAACGTATCTCGGCGCGGTCCGCGAGGGCGACGCGGTCAACGTCGAGCGCGCGATGCCCGCAGACGGGCGGTTCGACGGCCACGTCGTCCAGGGCCACGTCGACACCGTCACCGAGGTGACCGCTATCGAGCAGGTCGGCGAAGACTGGCGGTTCGCGTTCTCGATCCCCGACGGCCACGGAGCGTACCTCGTTGATAAGGGGTCCGTGACGCTCGACGGTATCTCGCTGACCGTCGCCGAGAAGCGGGCAGACGAGTTCGATGTGGCGATCATCCCGACGACCTACGATCTGACCACGCTCTCGGAGAAGTCGGTCGGCGACCCGGTTCACTTGGAAGTCGACGTGATCGCAAAGTACGTCGAGAACATGCTGGACGGGTACGCTTAGCCGCTGTTTCGGCGAGAGCGAGTAACGAGGCGATCCGAACCGAGTGGAGAGCCGCGACTGAGCACGGAACACAGCAAGCCGCGCGAGTCCCGCGAGCCTGCGAGCGGAACCTCGGAAGACACAGCCTGAGAGCGAGGCGAACAGGAACGTTTTCCGGTGGTCGTCGCTGCCGGGGCTTTGGAGGGGTTTTCCGTCGATCCGCTGTCAGCTGTTTAGTACTGAACGGCTGGGGTCTTCGAAGCGTGTACCGCGCTCACGACGATCGAGAGACAGCCGCCGGCGACACCGCTCGACCACTGATACGCAACCGCTCCGTCAGGCCGAGATCTCTACTCCCGAACTAGGTCGCGGTCGATCGAGACACGCAACAACTACTACTCACCGACCCGATCGACGAGGTCGCTCGCAGCGACGGCCGCGCGCTCCCGTACTCTCTCGACGTCCAGCGTCAGCAGCTCGCGGTCGCGCATGAGCACTCGGCCGTCACAGACGGTGTGTCGCACGTCGCTTCCGCTGGCCGCGTATGCGAGATGCGAGACCGGATCGTGAACCGGCGTGAGATGCGGAGCGTCAAGGTTGACGACGGCGAGGTCGGCAGCGACCCCTGGTTCGATCCGACCACCGGGGAGCCCCAGCGCGTCGGCGCCCGCGGCGGTCGCCATCTCGACGGCCGCCTCGGCGGGTACCGCGGCCGCGTCCTCGGCGGCGAGCTTTCCGAGCATCGCGGCGTCGCGCATCTCGTCGAAGAGGTCGAGGTCGTTGTTCGAGGCGGCGCCGTCGGTGCCGAGCGCGACCGTCACGCCGGCCTCGCGGAGCCGCTGGACCGGAGCCATCCCACTGGCGAGTTTCATGTTCGACGCCGGACAGTGGACGATCGCGGTTCCGGCCGCCGCGAGCAGCTCGATCTCCGTCTCGTCGAGGTGAACGCCGTGCGCGAAGAAATCGTTCCGACCGAGCGCGTCGAGGTCGGCCGCGTACTCGATCGGTCGTTCCCCGCGCCGCTCGACGATCGGGTCGACCTCGTCGGTCGTCTCGTTCGCGTGGAGGTGGACCGGAATACCCGCCTCGCGCGCGTCGGCGACCCCCTCGCGAAGGTACTCCTCTCCGACGGTCGTCAGCGAGTGCGGCATGAACGCGGTCCGAACCCGACCGTCTGCGGCGCCGTCGAGCGCTTTCGCGACCGCGAGGCTCTCTTCGACGTCTGCGTGCGCGGCGTCCCCGTCCTTCCCGACCGTGACCGCCCCGTGGCCGAGTCGCGCTCGCATCCCCGCGCGCTCGACGACGTCGGCCACCCGGTCCATCGCGAAGTACATGTCCGCGAACGCCGTCGTTCCCGACCGGATCATCTCCACGACGCCGAGTTCGGTACCCGCTTCGATGTCGTCGGCCGTGAGCTCGGCCTCGATCGGCCAGATATCATCTCGAAGCCACGCGTCGAGCGGCTTGTCGTCGGCGTATCCGCGGAAGAGGGTCATCGCGGCGTGCGTGTGCGCGTTGACGAGTCCGGGGATCACGAGCGACTCTTCGGCGTCGAGCGTCTCGGTCGCCGCGTCGACCGCGTTTGCGACCTCGTCGGGGGCACCGATCGCGCGGATCGTTCCCTCGTCGCGATCGACCACGATATCCGCCCGCTCCACGCGACCGTCCGGTCGCAGGACCCGTCCGCCGGTGACACACAGGGTGTTCATAGGCTCTGATCTCGCCTCCCGCACCAAACGCCTTCGGTTCGGGGACGTGCCGGGCGCTGTCCGTCCGTCCTCGCTGGGGACCGAGCGAGGCGGCCTCCGAAGCTTCTTACGCCGCCGTCGCCGCGATTCGGTATGGCAACCGACGCCCAGCAGGCGTGTTTCGAGGCGGGGATCAAGTTCGGGTCGCTGTATCACCAGTTCGCCGGGACGCCGGTCAGTCCGTCGAGTGCGCGGAGCCTCGAGGCGGCGATGGCGGAGGCGATCGAGAACCAACCGTTCTGTGAGTCGGTCACCGTCGAGCTCCACGACGACCGCGTCGCCGACGCTATCGACCACGAGAACGGCTACACGGAACTCACCGGCTCGCTGATGGACGTGGAGATGCGGATCCGCTACGAAGGAGTCACCGTTCGCACCCGAATGGCGATGGCCGACGGCTATCCGCTGATGGAGTTGGTGTCCGTCGAAAACGCGTGATATCGAGTTCGGCTGTCGAACGTGGTGTCGACTCCCGCGTTTCGGCCGCAACACTCAACTCGTACCGCTGACTCTCCTCTGATCTGATGGATCCGTCGCGCGGCCAGCGGGAGGCCGATCCGCTCGCCGAAGAGTACAATCCGTCGGTGTTCTCCCGGGGCCTCGACAAACTCATACCCGGCGCCATCGCCCGTCGGGCGGTCAAAATAAGCGTATCGACCGACCGCGAGACGTACGCCCCCGGCGAAGACGTCTCTCTGACCGTGACGGTTGACAACCGGCTCCCGCTTCCGATCGAAGTCCCGATCGCCGAGCGTCGGGTGTGGGGCTGGGCGATAGACGGGCTCACTGAGGCGACTGACGAGCGGATTTACGAGCCTGACGGAAATCGGTCGCTCGCGCTTCGTCCGGGTGAGACCCGACGCTACGACCACACTTGGAACGGTCGAGTTCGTCGTGAGGGACCCCAAACGACCTACGAACCGCTCTCGCCGGGGATACACGAGCTCTCGGTTTTCCTCGGGACGGCCCCTCGAAAGACGGCGACCGCTGAGTTCGCGGTCCGGTGACCGTTCGGTCTTCTCGACGACACCGAGATCCCGACCGTTCGACCGCCTCGATCAGTCGTCTCCGGTCTGTGCTGTCCCCTCGGCCGAGGCTGCGTCCGTTTCACCCGGCGACTCGCTAACTCGACTCGCGTCGCCGCTGGTGATCGCCGTCTCCCGGTAGAGGTGACAGTTCACGCGATGGCGGCCGGTGCCCTCCTCGGCGGCGACGGCATACTGTGGTCGGTCGGTCGCACAGACGGACTCCTGCTCGAACCGCTCGGTGACGAGCGACTGCGCATCCGTCCACTCTCGGTCGGCAATCGACCGGCACGCTTCGCCGATCATCTCACCGACCGGTCCGGACGGTCGTCCCGTGGGGAAGTACTCGGCATCCACTGCCTCGTCGACTTCCCGTACGGGAAGCCCTTCGTCCTCGCCCGGATAGTCGAGCGCGAACGTGCGGCGCTGTACTCCCCTCGAGAACGCCAACACCGCGTCCCACTCGTCGTCCGAGAGGTCGTATTCGGACGGTTTGATGAGCGACGGACACCGCGTCCGGAACCGGCAGCCGGACGGTGGGTCGATCGGACTGGGGACGTCTCCTTCGAGGGTGCCGCGGGCGTCGCGTGATCGCGGGTCGGGGATCGGGATCGCGTCGAGCAGCGCTTTCGTATACGGGTGTTTCGGGTTCTCGTACAGCTCCTCTTTCTCCGCCAGCTCCGCGATGTGCCCGAGGTACATGACAGCGACGCGATCTGCGATGTACCGCACCGCCGAGAGGTCGTGTGAGATCACGAGATACGTGAGTCCGAACTCCTCTTGGAGGTCACGCATCGTGTTGAGCACCTGTGCCTGCACGCTCACGTCGAGTGCGGACACCGGCTCGTCACAGACGATGAGGTCGGGATCCGTCGCCATCGCCCGTGCGAGGTTGATACGCTGCCGCTGGCCGCCGGAGAACTCGTGAGGGTAGCGGTTGTAGTACCCCGGTTCGAGCTCCACCCGAGCGAGCAGCTCTTTCGCCCGATCGCGGCGCTCCGCGCTGGTGTACATATCGTGTGCCTGCATCGGCTCTTCGATGATTTGTCCGACCTTCATCCGGGGGTTCAGCGACGACTGCGGGTCTTGGAAGATCATCTGCATGTCGCGCCGAAGCGGGCGGATCGATCGCTCGGAGTGTTCCGTGAGATCGATCCCTTTGAACGACGCACTGCCCGCCGTCGGCTCGATGAGCTGTAGGATCGTTCGTGCGAGCGTGCTCTTGCCACAGCCGCTCTCACCGACCAGTGCGATGGTTTCGCCTTTCTCGATGTCGAAGGTGACGTCGTCGACAGCCTCGACCGAGTCGGACCCGAACAGCCCGGCGAGGAACCCGGAGTCCGACTGGAAGTGTTTGGTAAGCCCGTCGACCGCTAACAGCGTCTCCCCCATCTCGACCTCCTCGAGTTGATCGAGCACGTTCATTGCTCGACCTCCGTCTCTAGCGGTTCGCTCTCCCAGTACCCGACCGCCTCGTGTTTGAGACAGGCGGTGTGATGCG
>LKMY01000142.1 GCA_001564205.1 Nanohaloarchaea archaeon PL-Br10_U2g5 | reverse complement strand
GAGGAGGAGGGCTCGGAGTTCGCCGTCATCTTCGGTGCGATGGGGATCACTCAGGAGGAAGCCAATGAGTTCATGGAGGACTTCGAACGGACCGGCGCCTTAGAGCGCTCCGTCGTCTTCATGAACCTCGCGGACGACCCCGCCGTCGAGCGGACGGTCACGCCGCGGATGGTGCTCACCACGGCCGAGTACCTCGCCTTCGAGAAGGATTACCACGTGCTCGTCATCCTGACGGACATGACCAACTACTGTGAGGCGCTCCGCGAGATCGGCGCGGCTCGCGAGGAGGTCCCGGGGCGACGTGGCTACCCCGGATACATGTACACCGACCTGGCGCAGCTATACGAACGCGCCGGACGGATCCAGGGTCGTGACGGCTCGGTCACCCAGATCCCGATCCTCACGATGCCGGGCGACGACGACACGCACCCGATCCCGGACCTGACCGGATACATCACGGAGGGGCAGATATACGTCGACCCCGACCTCAACAGTCAGGGACTGCAGCCGCCGATCAACGTGCTTCCCAGCCTGTCGCGGCTGATGGACGACGGGATCGGCGAGGGGCTCACCCGCGCCGACCACGCCGACGTGAAAGACCAGATGTTCGCGGCGTACGCAGAAGGTGAAGACCTCCGCGACCTCGTGAACATCGTCGGTCGCGAGGCCCTCTCCGATCTCGACAACAAGTACCTCGACTTCGCGGACGCGTTCGAGTCTGAGTTCGTCGATCAGGGGTTCGACCAGAACCGCGACATCGACGAGACGCTCTCGATCGGATGGGATCTTCTCTCGGCGCTCCCGAAAGACGCCCTCAACCGGATCGACGAGGAGTTCATCGAGGAGTACTACCGCGAGGACGACACCGAGAACGAAATCGTCGAAGCGGCGGACTGATCGGCTCGGCATTCGGTTTATCTCCTGTTTCTAGTACACAGCGGCGACGATACAGGTCGCCACTACCGGTTGTCGTGGTCCAGAGACGCGCACACGACTGAAAAGAATTATCCGCTTCGGAGCGGAACCATTCTCCAATAGATGGCCAAGGACGTCAAACCGACTCGGAAGAACCTGATGGCGATCGAGGACCGCATCGACCTCTCCGAGCGCGGTCACGACACCCTCGAACAGAAGCGAGACGGCCTCATCATGGAGTTCATGGACATCCTCGATCAGGCGCAGGACGTCCGCTCCGACGTCTCCGAGAACTACGAGACGGCCCAGCGCACAATCGACATGGCTCGGGCGATGGAGGGGGATGTCGCCGTTCGCGGCGCGGCCGCTGCATTAAAAGAGCACCCGGAGATCACCACCCAGTCGAAGAACATCATGGGCGTCGTCGTCCCGCAGATCGAGTCCTCGAAGGTCAAAAAGAGCCTGGACGAACGCGGGTACGGGCTGCTCGGCTCCTCCGCGCGCATCGACGAGGCGGCCGACGCGTACGAGAACCTCTTAGAGAAGATCATTCTCGCTGCCGAGGTCGAGACGGCGATGAAGAAGATGCTCACGGAGATCGAGACGACGAAACGCCGTGTCAACGCTCTGGAGTTCACGCTCCTCCCGACGCTCTACGAAAACCAGGAGTACATCGAGCAGAAGCTCGAAGAGCAGGAACGCGAGGAGATCTTCCGCATGAAAAAGATCAAGGCGAAAAAGGAGGAAGAGGAAAAAGCCGAGGCAGAGGCGGCCGCCGAGGCGGAGGCCGCGGCCGTCGAAGAGCCCGAAGCCGCGGACTGAGCCGACAGTCTCTGCGGCTCGTCCGCTCTCCCGACAGCCGCCCGATCCCGGTCGTCCACTGTTCATGTCCTGTCCTCACTGTGACGCAAACGTCGTCGCCTTTGCGGTACCGCCAGCGCTCCGCGAGCACGCACCAGCCCTCGTAACCGCGATCTGCAGTCGGTGTCTGCGAACGTTTCCAGCGGCTGAGTCGGGAGCCGCTCCCACGGATCCCCCCGATCTCTCCGGGATCGATTCGGCATTTCCGAGCGGCGAGGCGGGGATCGCGCTCGCGCTCGTCTGTGGTCAGTTGGAGTCGTTCGCGCTCAACCGGGCGTCGATCGAGGTACTGATCGAGCACGCGGAGCGGACCGGCGCGGATCCGCTCGCTTTCCTCAACCGACTCGATGCCGCGGACGCCGCGTTCGATCTCGATCGCCGTCGGGCGGCGCTGCTCGATATCCTGTGAGTGGCTGCCGTCGTGCCGCCCACAAAAGGGCTTATAAATTAACGCCGTCGGGGTCGTCCCACTCGTCGTCATCGTCGTCCGCCTCGGTGCCGGCCGGCCCGAGCGGCTTCTCTCCCCGCCGCGACTCGTGGACTGCGAAACCGACCTCGCGGTCCATATCGCCGTCGGTTCCGCCCGCGTACGGATCGTCTGCGGGGTCATACCCCTGCTCGCCGCGCTCAAAGATGTACGCGAAGAAGCCGAACAGGGGAATCACGAAGGCGATCACGGCCCATTTCCGGCGGTTCATCCCGTGTTTCGGCGCATCGACGTAGACGTACGCCGCGAAGCCGACGAGCCACGCGAGCGGGACGCCGACGAGGATCGCGACAACAACGGGTTCCATACGGTCGCTTCGGGCTCATCATCTTAAGCGCACGGGTCGGCTGCGGGTACGACGACAGCGCTGGTGTCGTCGCTGCCCGGTGTCGGCGGCGGCGACGGGAACGGCTGCAGTCGCTGCGTACCCGACCCGAACTTCGTTAGGCGAAGGAGATTATCCGGTCGAAACCGTACCGATCGCATGCATCTGTTCTGGCACCGGCGCGACCCGCGAACTCGAGATAACGCCGGTCTCGCGGCCGCCGCGCGGGCGGGAACGGTCGTCCCCGTCTTCGTTTACGACACGGACCTGCTCGCGACCATGGGCGCGCGACAGCGCGCGTTTTACCTTCGGAGCATAAAACGGCTGGAAGCGCGCTACCGAGAGCGTGGCAGCGACCTCATCGTCCGTGCGGGGGATCCGGACGAGGTCCTTCTCGACCTCACCGAGACGTACGACGCTGACACCGTCTTTTATAATAACCACTACCGACCGGCACACCGAAACCGCCAACGAGCGGTCGAGGACGCGCTCGCGGGGGGCGGCGTTCAGACCGACTCGCGAACTGACGTCGTGTTGGTCGACCCCGGTCGCTTAGAATCGTCGTATCCGAACCACAGTCAGTTCCACGGCGATTGGAAGGCGATCCCCAAACGCGACCCGTACGCGGAGCCGGACGCCGACGCGCTCGCAGACGTGCGAGATGGGAAGACGGTCCCGGAGCCGGACGCCGACATCGACCTTCCAGCGGCGGGGTATCGGGGCGCCCGCGACCGCTTCGACGACTTTCTCGATCACGGGATCACCACGTACAATGATACGCGGGACGACCTCCAGCGAGCCGTGGAGGCCCCGACGCATGCCGTCTCGCGGATGTCGCCGTACCTCGCGACCGGCGCGATCGGGATCCGGGAGGTGTGGGCCGGCGCGAGCGGCGTCTACGATGCGGTGACTGGCGGCGAGCGCCGCAACGTCGACAAATATAGGTACGAGCTCTCCTGGCGCGAGCAGATGTACCACCTGCTGTACTACAACCCGGAGCTGGCCGTCTCGAACTACAAGTCGTTCCCGAACGAAATCGCGTGGCGCGACGACGACGCGAGCTTCGAAGCGTGGACTCGCGGCGAGACCGGCTACCCGCTCGTCGACGCGGGGATGCGTCAGCTGAACGCGGAAGGATACATCCACAATCGGCCGCGGCAGGTCGTCGCGAGCTTCCTCACGAAACACCTCCTGATCGACTGGCGGCGCGGCGCGCGCTACTTCACGAAACAGCTGATCGACCACGACTACGCCTCGAACCACGGCGCGTGGCAGTGGACGGCCTCGACGGGGACCGACTCCGTCGACGTCCGCATCTTCGATCCGGTGAGCCAGATGTCGAAATACGACGACGGCGCACACTTCGTGAAAGCGTACGTGCCCGAACTACGCGACGTACCGGCCGACGAGATCGTCGACTGGCCGACGCTCTCGCGGGCCGAGCGCGAAGCGTTGGCTCCCGGATATCCGCATCCGATCGTCGATCGGAACGAGGGGTACGAGCGGGCACAGCGCGTCTTCGAAGAGGCGCTGGGGAAGCGGTGACGCGGAGCTCTCACCGGGCCGTGTAAAACGTGACTCGGTTTCGTATCCGAGTCCTTTTAACGCGTTGCGCTGAACAGGGCGGTCATGTCCTCCGTCAGTATCACCGACATCGAAGCCGCGGCCGAACGGCTCGAAGCCGCGTCAATCGTCCAGCGCACGCCGGTCGAACGGAGTCGTTCGCTGAGCGAGCGGTGCGGCGCCGACGTGTATCTCAAGATGGAGCACCTCCAGCGCACCGGCTCGTTCAAGACGCGCGGCGCGTACAACGCGATATCGCTGGCGGTCGACCCTCCGTCGGGCACGGACCCGACGATCGAGCGCGTCGTGGCCGCGAGCGCGGGCAACCACGCCCAGGGGGTCGCGCTCGCGGCGTCGGGCGCGGGGATCGACGCGACGATCGTGATGCCGGAGTCGGCCCCGGAGGCGAAGATCGAAGCGACGCGAGGCTACGGCGCCGACGTCGTACTCCACGGAACCGCCTTCGCGGAGGCGATGTCGCACGCGCGGACGCTGGTCGACGACCTCGGCGCTCGGTTCGTGCACGCATTCGACGACCCCGATGTCGTCGCCGGGCAGGGAACGCTCGGACTGGAGCTGCTCGATCAGCTTCCCGCGGTCGACACGGTGTTGGTCCCGGTCGGCGGCGGTGGGCTCGCGGGTGGGGTGGCGACCGCGGTCAAGGCGCACTCACCGGAAACGCGGGTGATCGGGGTGCAGACGGAGGGCGCCTCGACGCTTGCGGAGAGCCTCGCGGCCGGCGAACTCGTCACGCGCGACGAGCCCGACACGATCGCTGACGGGATCGCCACCGGCGGGATGAGCAAGCTCACGTTTGAGCTGCTCGACGCGCATCTCGACGACTCGGTCGTCGTCAGTGACGACAACGTCGCGGCCGCGATCTTGCTTCTCCTTGAGCGCGCAAAGCAAATGGTCGAAGGCGCGGGCGCGACGGCCGCGGCCGCGCTCCTCGATGACGCGATTGTCGACGAGCTCGGTCTGGCGGGGGAGACCGTCGTCCCCGTACTGTGTGGCGGCAACATCGACGTCACGACGCTCAAGGAGGTCGTGACACACGCGCTCGTCGACCGTCACCAGCTGATCGAACTCGCCGTTCGGATCGACGATACGCCGGGGACGATGGGCGAGATCGCGACGCTGATCGGCGCGGAGCGGGCCAACATCCGGACGGTGCGCCACGAGCGCAGCCGGCCGGACCTGCCGGTCGGCGACGCCGACCTCGTCTTCGAGGTGGAGACGAACGGGCCGGCGCACGTCG
>LKMY01000141.1 GCA_001564205.1 Nanohaloarchaea archaeon PL-Br10_U2g5 | reverse complement strand
TGTCGCGTCCGAGTCATGCGTTTCGACGACGTGAATTGTGAACTCACCGATCCGAAGTTCGTCGCCTTCGGCGACTTCGAGGAACGCCTCCTCGCTGACGTCCCACTCCTCCGTCCAACACTCTTCTTCGCGAGCGACCGCGAGCGAGTCGTCCGGCGCGACGAAGTCGGCATCGGTGTTCGCGAGAATTGGGGCCTGTGAGGGCCCGTGGACGTGATCCGTATGCTCGTGGGTCGCCAGTACCGCGTCCGCAACGTCGACGTCTGCGGGGTCGAAGGGGATCGGGATCATCCGAACGGTTCGCGGCGGATCGCCGGTCCCGACGTACGGATCGATCCAAAGGACGGTCCCGTCACTCCCCTTGATCGCGAAGCCGTTACAGCCCAGATACCACAGCGCCACCGTGTCGGGGTCGGCGTCCGCGACAGCACGCGGCAGCCAGTCGCCCCAGTCGGAGTCGGTCATGGATAAGTCTGTGCGGGGGTGTTCCGTAATCGTTCCGGAGTCGGCGGGAGCTAGATATGTGAATTGTTAGCAATAGCCGATGTCTGAGGCCAAACGGATATACCATATATTGCGATACAAAATTGATGGGGTCGGATTCAGTACTGAAGAGTGAGCGTCTTACCGCTGGTCTCGAAACGGCGGCCGGCGAGTCGATCCTCCCGCACGCTTAATTCGCCGCCGGGCGAACCCCGGCGTATGATCACGACTGAGCGGATGGCGGCTGTCGACGCCAACGCGGCCGCGCTCGGGGTCCCGCGCAAACAGCTGATGGAGTCGTCCGGGAACGCCGTCGCCCGTGAGGTTCGGAGTGTGGCGGATCCCGGCTCGATCGTCGCGCTCGTCTGCGGGCGAGGGAACAACGGCGGCGACGCCTTGGTCGCGGCGCGCTTTCTCTCCGCGTACGACACGACGGTTCACCTGCTCGGCCGACCCGAGTCGATCCGGACGGAGATTGCTCGGGAGAACTGGGAGGCGCTGGAGGCGGCCGAGGTCGCGACCGAGACCGTCGGGGACTCGGCTGACCTCGCGCTCGGCGATCCCGACGTCGTGGTCGACGCGATGCTCGGATCGGGCGCGTCCGGCGCGCTCCGCGAGCCTGAGCACACGGCGGCACACGCGATCAACGACACAGGCGACACCGGCGCCACGGTCGTCTCGGTCGATGCGCCCTCCGGAGTCGACGCCGACACCGGTGACCCGACGGGCGGCCCGGGAAGCGTTGCCGTCGCTGCCGACCGCGTGGTCACGTTTCACGACGAGAAGCCCGGGCTTTCTCCGCTCGACGCCGCGGTGACGGTCGCGGACATCGGAATCCCAACGGCGGCGGAGCGATTCACCGGCCCTGGCGACCTGCTGGGGATCGATCGCGATCCGATGTCTCATAAGGGGGAGAACGGCGAGGTGTTGGTTGTCGGCGGCGGCCCGTACACGGGCGCCCCATCGCTTTCGGCCCGAGCCGCCCTCCGCACTGGCGCGGATCTCGTTCGCATCGCCTGTCCGGAGACGATCGCTCGGGAGGTTCAGGGATTCGCTGCCGACCTGATCGTCCGTGAGCTACCGGGCGACCGGTTCGGACCGAATCACGTCGATCGAGTGCTCTCGTTGGCCGCCGATAACGACGTCGTCGTGCTCGGGCCCGGCCTCGGTCGGGGGGACGGCACGGCCGAATTCGTACGCGATTTCCTGATCGAGTACGACGGGCGGGCCGTCGTGGACGCCGACGCGCTACGGGTCGTCCCCGAAGTCGACACCGACGCCGACCTGATCTGTACGCCACACCAGGGTGAGTTAGTCGAGATGGGTGGCGAGACCGACACCGATCCGGAAACGCGGGGAGCCCTCGTCCGGGCGTTCGCTGCAGAGACGGGTCACACGATGCTCGTGAAGGGTGCGTACGACGTGATCGCCGACGACGAGCAGACGCGGCTGAACCGGACGGGAAATCCGGGGATGACCGTCGGTGGAACCGGAGACGTGCTCGCGGGGATCGTCGGCGCGCTCGCAGCGATGGGCGAGCCGTTCCAAGCGGCCGCAGTCGGGGCGTATATCAACGGTGTCGCCGGTGATCTCGTTGCGGAAGAGCGAGGGTACGGCCTCGTGGCGACGGACTTAATCGATCGGATTCCGGAGGCCATGCGTGATGAATGAAGACGCCGCAGACGCGGAGGCGACCGACGGAACGGCTACCGACGGACTGACGCACACGAACGAATCGGGTGACGTACAGATGGTCGACGTTGGGCCGAAACCTGACGCGAACCGTCGCGCGGTCGCCCGCGGGGAGATCCGACTGACGTCCTCAACGATTGCAGCCGTCAAAGCGGACGAAGTCGAGAAGGGCGACGTGCTGGCCACCGCACGGATCGGCGCGATACAGGCCGTCAAACACACGTGGGAGACGATTCCGATGTGCCACCAGATCCCGGTCACGAACGTCGACACCGAGTTCGTCGTCCACAGTGATCGGATCGGCCTCACCGTTGCCGTCGAGACGACGGGAAAGACCGGCTGCGAGATGGAGGCATTAGAAGGTGTCACCACCGGTCTCAACGTCGTCTGGGACATGGTAAAAGCCGCAGAGAAGAACGCAGACGGAGGGTATCCAGAGACGGGTATCACGAACGTCGAGGTCGTCTCCAAGGAGAAGCAGGCCGTCGGGACGGACGACAACTGAGCCGATCCGTAGCCGACAGCGATAGCCGAGAGAGCCCTCAAAACAGCCCTACGATGTCGCCGTCGGCATCGATGTCAATCCCCTCTGCGGCCGGCTCCGCGGGTAGTCCCGGCATCGTCATCACGTCCGCGGTCTTGACCACGGCGAAGCCGGCACCGGCGGAGGGACTCACCTCGCGGACGGTGAGCGTCCATCCCTCTGGAACGCCCGTCAGCGAAGCGTCGTCAGCGAGAGAGCACGGGGTCTTCGAGAGACAGACCGGAAGATCCCCGAATCCCCACTCAGTGACCCGTTCGATATCGGCTCGGCCCCTCAGTCGTCCGCTGGCTCGGGGTCGTCACCGTTCGCCTCACCGCCGTCAGAGACGGTGACCGCGATCTCCGCGGCCGCCGCCTTGTACTCGGGAATCTTCGCGCGCTCGTCAAGCACGTCGTTCGTGAGGCGGTTCGCTGAGGCGGCCGCGAAATGCGGCGTTGTCCAGACGACGCCTTCCTTGATATCCTCGGTCACTTGCGCTTTCACGTCGATTTCGCCGCGTCGTGAGTGGAGCGTCACAACGTCGCCGTCCTCGATGCTGTACTTCGCTGCGTCGCTCGGATGGACGTCGACGAAGTTCTCCGGATGTTGACGCGACAGGGTCGGTGAGCGGCGACTCATCGTCCCCGTGTTGTAATGCTCCTCCAGTCGGGCGGTCGTGAGGATCAGCGGGTACTCTTCGTCGGGCACCTCAGCGGGCGGCTGGTGGCGGACACCCTCGATCCGGCCCAATCCGCTCTCGGTGTCGAAAGAGTCCTCGTAGAGGAACTGATCGCCCTCGTCCCCCTCCTCGTAGCAGGGCCACTGGAGCCCTTCCTCGCCGAGTGCGTCATAGGTCATCCCGTGGTAGATCGGACACACGTCGCGCAGTTCCTCGAAGACGGCCTCCGCGTCGTCGAACCGGAAGCCGTCCTCGCCGAACAGGCGGGTTCCGACCTCCATCAGGATGTCGAGATCGTGTTTCGTGTTCTCATGGACCTTGTCGACGCCTCGCATCAGCTGGACGCGCCGGTCGGTGTTGGTGACGGTACCGCCGCGCTCGGCCCACGTCGTCGCCGGGAGGACGACGTCGGCGAGCTTGGCGGTCTCCGTCATGAAGATGTCCTGTACACAGAGGAACCCGAGGTCTTCTTTGAATCGCTTCTCGGTCTCGTTGCCGTCCGGCTCGCTCATGATGGGATTTTCACCCATCACGTACAGCCCGTGGACGGTGTCGCCGATCGAGTGCGAGATCTCGACGTTCGTGAGCCCCGGCTCGTCGGGGATCTCGAAGCCCCACTCCGCTTCGACCGACCGTCGGGCCTCGTCGTCGTCGACGAGCTGGTAGCCGGGGAGCACGTTCGGCATCGCGCCGACGTCACACGTTCCTTGGACGTTGTTCTGGCCGCGGAGCGGGTTGACACCGGTTCCGGGTTTGCCGAGGTTCCCCGTGATGAGCGCGAGGTTGATCTCGTTTTGGACGTTGTCGACCCCGCAAGTATGCTGGCTCATCCCCATGCCGGTGAAGATGGCGCTGTTGTTCGCCATCGCGTACTTCTCGGCGGCGAGTTCGATGTCTTCTAAGGGGACGCCACACTCCTCGGCGGCGGCCGCCTCATCGAACTCCGCGAGCGTCTCTTTGAGGTGGTCGAACCCCTCCGTCCGCTCCTCGATGAACCCCTCGTCGATCCAGCCGGCGTCGGGATCGGCCTCGTGACCCTCGAGGATCGTTTTGAGGACGATATTGAGGAGCGGAATGTCGGTTCCCGGATTCAACTGGAGATGTTGGTGTCGCTCCGTCTCGTCGATCTTGAACGACCGCGTCGTCTTGTTGGCGTGCGGGTCGACTTGGATGACGGTCGCCCCCTCTAACACCGCCTGTCGGAAGTACTGGCTGTTGGCGATCGGGTGCTGCTCGCCGGGGTTCGCACCCTGGATCCAGAGGACGTCTGCCGACTCCTCTAAGTCTGCCATACTGTTTGTCATCGCACCCTGTCCGAGGCTGGTCCGGAGCGCCCACACGGTGGACGCGTGACACATCCGCGTGCAGTTGTCGATCTGATTCGTACCGTATCGGCGCGCGAGCTTCTGGAGGAGGTAGTTCTCCTCGTTCATCGTCTTCGAGGAGCCGAAGAATCCCATCCCGTCCGGGCCGTGCTGTTCGCGGATCCGTTCCATCTCCGAGACGATCCGGTCGTACGCCTCCTCCCACGTCGCCTCGCGGAACTCGCCGTCTTGCTTGATCAGGGGATCGGTCAGCCGGTCCTCGTGGTCGACGACCTGCGTCGCCGCGCCGCCCTTAATACACACACGCCCCTCGTTGACCGGAGCCTCACCCCACGGCATGAAGTTCACGTCACCGGGGTCGTCTCCTTGATTCACTTGGATCCCACAGCCGACGCCGCAGTACGGGCAGATCGTTTTCGCCGGCTCGTTGCCCTCAGTCGACATCGCGCTCACCTCGGTGTGTGTTCATATGTCATGATCTATTGTTCCTGCCGGATGAGTGTGTCGGTGCCCACGAACCGTCCCGAAGCCCGCTCCGCGCCGAACCGTTTTGTCGGCGGAGAGCGTCCGCCACGCATGGACATCTCGATCGAAGTGGTCGGAGCGCGCGTGCCCGAACACATCGAAACGTACCGCGAATCGGCCCCGTTTTACCCGGTCGAGAAGGAAGCGATCGAATCGCTCCCGGCCGCGTTCCGGGCCGGCGAGTACGGCCCCCGAGACGTCGAGTGGGTTGTCCGCTGGTACTTCCGGCGA
>LKMY01000140.1 GCA_001564205.1 Nanohaloarchaea archaeon PL-Br10_U2g5 | reverse complement strand
CCGCTGAGCGGGATCGAGGCGATCGCCGCGTCGCTCGCGACGATCGGGAACATCGGCCCCGCGCTCGGCCCGCTCGGGCCATTCGGCAGCTACGAGTTCCTCCCGAACACGACGAAGCTGTTGATGATCGGTCTCATGTGGATCGGCCGGCTGGAGATCGTCCCGGTGCTCGCGCTGCTCGTCGCCGGGATCGACGACTGATCGCCGACTCGGGTCTCGGTGCAGGTGGGCCACTCCCGGACGAGTCACTTTCGGACGGGTCACTTTCGGACGGATCAGTTCGAGGAACGAAACTCCATCGCGGAGGGCCGCATCGATCGTCTCCGCGCCACGCGACCGACAGCAGTCAGCTTCTTACCCCGCGAATATAGATCACCTCGTATGACACACACCGATGACGATCAGTCTGACCTTCTCGGCCACGTGCTCTTACCCGTCGCCAACGAGAACGACGCCGCGACCACGGCGACAGCGCTCGAGCCGTACGATCCGAAGCGAGTGACCGCACTGTACGTCGTCGAGAAGGGGGACGGCGTCCCTGACAAGACGCCAGTCGAGCAGTCGGAGGAAATCGCGGCGGAGTCGTACGCCGCCGTCCGCGACGTGTTCCCCGACGCCGACGAGCACACGGCGTACGGCCGAGACGTCGTGGAGGCCATCTTCGACGCCGCGAACGATGTCGGGGCAACCGCGATCGTGTACCGGTCTCGCGGCGGAAACCGGATCACGCAGTTTCTCTCCGGCGACCACTCGTTGCGGCTCGTAACGGAGGGCGAGATACCCGTCGTCGCGCTCCCGAACCGGAAATAGAACGAATACGCCCCGGGAGCGACGCACGACTGACGACCGAGGACAGGTCGCCCGCTGCCGTTTCGTGCCAAATTCATAATGAACGTTTATACGGTACCGGCGGGAAGCTCGAGGCATGTACGACGACGACGAGCTCGCCGCGATCCGCGAGGCCCACGACGAGTGGGAGACGGAGACGCTCGATCCGGTGCTCGATCGGCACGGCGAGCGGAACGACCGGTTCGCGACGGTGTCGAACCACGAGGTCGAGGGGGTATATACTCCCGCCGACGTCGCTGACCTCGACTACGAATCCGACCTCGGATTCCCCGGCGAGGAGCCGTACACGCGCGGCGTCTACCCGACCATGTACCGCGGCCGGACGTGGACGATGCGGCAGTTCGCCGGCTTCGGCACCGCAGAAGAGACGAACGAGCGGTTTCACTACCTGACCAGCGAGGGGCAGACCGGGCTTTCGACCGCCTTCGATATGCCCTCGTTGATGGGGCTCGACTCCGACCACCCGATGTCGCTCGGTGAAGTCGGTAAGGAGGGCGTCGCGGTCGACACACTCCGCGACATGGAGATCCTCTTCGACGGCATCGACGTCGGTGAGGTGTCCACCTCGTTCACGATCAACCCCTCTGCGCCCGTGATCTACGCGATGTACGTCGCCATCGCGGACCAGCAGGGCGTTCCCCGCGAGGAGATCCGCGGAACCCTCCAAAACGACATGCTCAAGGAGTTCATCGCGCAGAAAGAGTGGGTGATCCCGCCCGAGCCCTCCCTCGATCTGGTGACCGACACGATCGAGTTCGCGGTCGAGGAGACGCCCGCGTTCAAACCGATCTCCGTCTCGGGGTACCACATCCGCGAGGCGGGGTCGACGGCGGTACAAGAGCTCGCCTTTACGCTCGCCGACGGTTTCGCGTACGTCGAGGCGTGTCTCGACCGCGGGCTCGACGTCGACGAGTTCGCGCCACAGCTCTCCTTCTTTTTCAACTCCCATAACTCGATCTTCGAGGAGGTCGCCAAGTTTCGCGCCGGTCGCCGGATCTACGCGACCGTGATGGAGGAGTGGTACGACGCCGAGGCCGACGCGTCGAAGCAACTCAAGTTCCATACGCAGACGGCAGGGCAGTCGCTGACGGCCCAGCAGCCGTTGAATAATATCGTCCGCGTCACACTGCAGGCGCTGGCCGGCGTCCTCGGCGGCACCCAGAGCCTGCACACGAACTCCTTCGACGAGGCGCTCGCGCTCCCCTCTGAACAGGCGGTGCGGGTCGCGCTCCGCACCCAGCAGATAATCGCCGAGGAGTCGGGCGCGGCCGACATCGCCGACCCGCTCGGCGGCTCCTTCGCGGTAGAGTCGCTCACGGACGAGGTCGAAGCCGACGCGATGGCGTACATCGAGGAGATCAGAGCGATGGGAGACGGCTCCCTTCGCGACGGTGTCATCTACGGAATCGAGCAGGGGTACTTCCACCGCGAGATCCAGCAGTCGGCCTACGAGTACCAGGAGCGCGTCGACGGGGACGAGGAGACGGTCGTCGGCGTCAACGCCTACGAGATCGACGAGGAGACGAAGCCCGACCTGCTCCACGTCGACGAGACGACGCGGGAGAGACAGCTGGACCGGCTCGAATCGGTGAAAGCCGAGCGCGACGAGGAAGCGGTCGAGGCCGCCCTGGATGACCTGCGGGCCGATATCGTGGACGGCGAGAACGTGATGCCCGCGATCGTCACCGCGGTGAAGGCGTACGCGACGATGGGAGAGATCATGGCGCTATTCGAGGCGGAACACGGGACGTATCGGGAGCGGATCGGGGTCGCTTAAAAACATCGCGGACAGGGTGATCAGACGGCGTCGACCGGTCGCGCCGACTCGGCACACCACGCGTTTCCTCTGCGTCCTGCCCGGCGGAGTTCCATCTCCACAACCGAGCCGGTTTCGAGCGACGCAAGCTCGGCTTCCACGTGCGGATCGTCGTACTCGACGACGTACAGCGTTCCGTTTCTCGGATGTTCACGGAGCGTGATCGCCCCGTGGTCGTTACACGCGTCCACGATCGTGTACTTGCCAGTGCGATCCATCACGGTTCGATGTACTACGTCCAACAACTTAGTTAACAGATCGCTACTCGAGACAGTCAGGTCGCGATGAGCGGTAAGCGCAGGCCGTCGGGGCCGTACTTTCCGAACGGTTCACTTTAATCGACGCATCGCGAGGCTCCGGTATGACAGAGACGGAGATTCCCGACGACCATCCGCGGTACGCGTCGCTCGTGACGCGCCACCGGATCGAAGCGGGCGTACAGAAGGGGATCACTTCCAAACAGGGACTCATCGCGCAGGGACGCGGTGAGGCGTTCGATTACCTGCTGGGTGAGCGGACGCTTCCGAGTGCGGACGACGCCGAGCGTGCCGCGGCCGCAACGCTGCTCACCGCCGACCACCCCGTGATCTCGGTAAACGGTAACGTCGCGGCGCTAGCACCCGAAGAGACGGTTGCCCTCGCCGACGCGGTCGACGCCGACATCGAGGTGAACCTCTTCAACCACACCGACGAACGCGTCCGCCGAATCGCCGATCATCTCCGCGAGCACGGCGCCGACGAAGTGAAGGGACTGGAAGGGGACGGCGAAATCCCCGGCTTGGACCACGCCCGCGGCATCGTCGACGCCAACGGGATCGAGGCCGCCGACGTCGTCGTCGTCCCGCTGGAGGACGGCGACCGCGCCGAGGCGCTCGCCGCGATGGGGAAGACGGAAATCGTGATCGACCTCAATCCCGGGAGCCGCTCGCCCCGGACGGCCGCGATTCCGATTATCGACAATCTCCTCCGGGCAGTTCCGAACGTGGCCGCTCATGCTCGCGATCTCGCAGAGGCCGATTCGGCCGAACTACGGGGCGTCATCGACGAGTTCAACACGGACGAGGCGCTCGCCGCGGCCGAGTCTGCGATCCGCGGGGGGACGTTTGCGACACCCGCTGAAAAGTAGCTACCTGACCGGCGGCGAACCGGAGGCCTCGTCAGAACGAAACGGCGGATCGCCGGAAGTGAAAAGTCACCTGCCGGCCTATCACGGGCATGGAACTCGATGAGACGGATCGCGCGATCCTCCGGATCCTTCAAGAGGACGCTCGAACACCGTTCTCAGAGGTTGCACGCCGGATCGATATGTCCAGTGCAACCGTCCACGACCGGGTCGGCCGCATGGAAGACGCCGGTGTCATCGAGGGGTATCACGCCGAGATCGATTCGAAGGCAGTCGGCTACGGCGTCAGCGCGTTCGTCGGCCTCCGCGTCGAACAGGGCCGCGAGGAGGACGCGCTCGAGCGCCTCCGGGATATCGAAGGTGTCAGAGAGATTCACCTGACGACGGGTGAGTGGGACGTGATCCTCCGCGTCGTCGCTGAGGACACCGACCGGCTCCGGGAGCTAATGTTCGAGCGCGTCGCCGAGATGGACGGCTTCTCGCGGTCACAGACGATGATCATCCTCGGTACCGACTACGAGCTGGACGGGCCACCGATCTGAGAGCAGACAGCCGGTTCGAAACGGTCCTCGGCCCGGCCCGATGACACAAGACCGGAACGCTCAACTCGGGAACACCCCGAACGAAGAGCATGAGCACTGGGGTCGAAGAGCGATTCGGATTATCGCCGGAGCGGGCATGGGCGGCGGCCGTCGGCGCCGTCACGGCGCTTCTCGCGGTCGGAGCAGTCGTCTTCCCACGGATCGTGTACGATCGGTTCCTCTGGCGATACTTTTGGGGGCCGGTTGCGGCGGACGGACAGGGCGCACAGTGTGCCGTCCGCGACGCCGGCGGGACCGAGCTGCTCGGCAGCTCCACGGCGTGTGCGGCTGCCGTCGAGGCGGGCGATGTCGTCGCGTTCCCCGGCTACACCACGATCTCGACGGTGAGCTACGTTGTGATTCTCCTCGCGATGCTGATCGGCGTCGTCTTCCTCCTCCGCCGGCTGAATATCGGTACCGAGCTTCGATTCTTCTACGCGCTGTTCCCGTTCATGCTGCTCGGTGGGGCCCTCAGAACCGTCGAAGACGCTGGTATCGCCGCCCTCCGGGCCGAGACGGAGCCGCTGATATCTTACCCAGCGAGCGCTCTGTTGATCAGTCCGTTCATCTACTTCACCGTTTTCGCGTTCACGCTCGGCTGTGTCCTTGCTGCGTACGCGCTCGCCGACCGCGGACTGGTCGACGACTACGCGCACGCGCTGTTCGCAATGGGGGCCGTCGGACTCGCCACGACGTTCGCGTACCTCTCGTACCTCTCCGTTGTGACCGACTACGTCGCGTTCTACCCGGTGATACTGGTGTTGACGCTGCTGATCGCGACCGTTTCGACCGCTATCACGTGGACGCTCGCAACCGGATACGAGCCGACGATCCGGCAGGGGACCGGCTTCGCCGGGTTCGTCATCATCTGGGGGCACGCGATCGACGGCGTCGCGAACGTCATCGGGCTCAACTGGATGCCGGCGCTGACCGGGACGTCGAATCTCGTCCCGAAACACGTCGTTAACGAACTGATCGTGACCTGGACCGGCCGACTCCTTCCGGAGTCGATCGTTTCGATCACCGGTGACGCGTGGCCGTTCCTCCTCGTGAAGCTGGCGGCGGCGACGTTCGTCGTCTGGGTGTTCAACGGTGAGATGTT
>LKMY01000139.1 GCA_001564205.1 Nanohaloarchaea archaeon PL-Br10_U2g5 | reverse complement strand
AGGCACCCAAACGCCCGTAGGCACCCAAACGCCCGTTGGATCGTGGTACAGTCACCCACGTTTTTAACCTCGGAGCGTGTACGGTGGGTTATGGTAGACGCGTTCGTTAGACTCGTCTGTTCGGAGTGCGGCAAGAGCTGGCAGGAAAACCCCGCGAAACTCCAACGGCTCCGCTCGAACTATAGCTGTCCGAACTGCCACGCCACCCGACGGTTGACGGAGTTTATGCGGACTGAACGCGATCTCGAGGCCGTCAGACAGTTCCAATGAAATACGCTCCGGCGTGAACAGAGTCATTTGTTACTCCGTCTAGTCGGACTACGTCCGACACCGCCGGCGTTTCCCGACGGGAACCAGAAGCTGTCGTTTGTTTTCTGTTAGCTGTTTTTAACCCCGTTTATTCTGAGTATCACACTGCGTTGCACCGATCTTAGACCTCTGCTTGAGGCGATGGCCGCCCCAAAGCCGGACAGGCAGACACCGAGATCTATCTCGATCGATAACGAAGAAATAGCCTGTGTCTCCCCGTATCACCGGATATGGGGGTACACCATGGTAACGTTACTCAAGATAGTAATATAACCCTCCGGTAGCAAAGGACTGTTACTCATGAAGAAGCAGGAGCTTATCCATCTTCACGGTCTCCTCGCAGAAGTACGAAAACAGTGCGAGTTCTGGAACGAGGACATCGACCTCGAACCCTACGAAGAACTTGGCGTCAAACCGACATCGATCCACAAATCGAAAACCGATCATAAGGCCGCTGTTTTTAAACTGACTGAGGGAATCACTGAGCCGATGGAAGAGACCGAATCGGAGCCGCTGGCGCCGACTGCAGACTGAACCGACTCCGCTGCCATTAGCAGTGATTGTACTCCCCGGAGTGACAACGCCACGGCGCTGTTCGTTGGAGCCAGGCTGAGAAATCGAACAACGATTGGCGGATCGACGTCTCGGTCCGTGTCGGCGAACCGCGACCCACCACCGCTCACCGACTCTCGTCTCTCGAGCTGCCAGGGTCGCCATCCGTCTCGTCGCTCTTCGTCTCGATCTCCTCGACCGCAAGAACGGTTAGCGGAATATTCCGAAGCCGCTGACCGATCTCCTTTCGGGCGACGCGGTTCGCATGTTCTTCTCGATCGACGTTGAACACCTCCATCTGCAGTTCGAGCGCGACGAGGGCCTCGTCCGCGGCGACAAACGCGGGCGGTAGCGCCTCACCGCTGGGAGCGGTCCGGCTACCGGTCTCGATCTCGACGTAATTGAGGTCCGGGTTCAGCATCTCTCCGGTCTTCGAGATGGCGATGCGGACTGCCTCCTCGGCGGTTTCCACGTCATACACGGGGATCGCAGCCTCTACGACGACTCGACAGTCCATCACGTCGCTCGATACCACACGAACCAGTATGAAACTTCGGCCGCGTCGGCGATCCGTCCGCGACAGGGCACAACTGGGAGGTGACAACAGCGACCAGTCGAAACCACCCGCCGTTCACAGCGAGGAGGGCGTCATTCACCGCCAGCACGAAGGTAAAAGAACACGTAGGTCTGGGCGTATCCGGCGTACGCCCCGCCGAACCGCTCACGGATCGCTCGCGAGGTCTCCGTGTAGTTGCCGCGTTCGCAGTCCGGGTAGTACTCCTCGATAGTCGTTCGGATCCACGTGTCGAGCGGCACCGCTTCGAGAAATCCGAGCGAGAACAGCAGCACGCAGTCAGCGACCTTGTCGCCGACGCCGACGAACCGCGTGAGCGACTCACGAGCTTCTTCGTACGGGAGCGTCGACGCGTCGGCGGGATCCGCTTCCCCTGACGCAACCATCTCTGCGGTCCGCTGAACGTAGGGTGCACGGTAGCCTAACGAGAGGTCGCGGAGCTCGGACTCCGTTCGAGCAGCGAGTTGGTCGGGCGTGGGAAACGCGTGGTACGGTTCGCCGTCGATTTCAACGACGTCGCCGTACGTCTCCCGGAGGCGACGCTGCATCCCGTGTATCCGTGCGACTCGCATCTGTGCCGAGCAAATAAACGATATCAGACAGGGAAACACCGGGTCTCGAGTCAGTCGCATCCCCTCATAAGCGTTGTACGCGCGTTCGAGGAGCGGGAGGTTAGGAGTCGAATCGAGTATGGCGTCGAGATCGTCGTCGAGCCGAAACAGGTGTTCTATTAGCGTAGCGGCATCGACCGTCGACTCCCAGTGAAGGGTGCCGTTATGCACGCCACCCTCCTGTCTGACCCGGAGTGGAACCCGTTTCTCGTTGAGCCCCGGGATCGGGGCGACGACGGTTTCGTACCACTCATCACCGCCGTGTGCGTGGAGATCCTCGTACGTTCCGCCGTCGGCACGATTCCAGAGGTAGCTCTGCCCGCTTTCGACAGTCGCTTGGAGATCGAAGGGACCCGCGAGATCATCGATATCGATCGCACCTCGTTCCATTATCGATCACTAGGTGTGTGGTCCTATCGGCGTTTCGATCGGGGACATCAAGGGTGAAATCGATCAGTCGGGAGCTTGATCGAGGTGGGTTTTTGACTGGGCGCACCGTAGCTTACGTATGCCGACGTACCGGCGGACGACCCGCGTACCGGCCCCCATCGACGAGGTGTGGGCGTTTCACTCCACGATCGACGGGCTCCGCGCACTCACGCCGAACTGGATGCAACTAGAGATCGAAAGCGTCGAGCGTCCGGACGGAGCGACCAACTCCGACGTACTCGTTGCGGGTTCTCACATTAAGATGTCAATGCGTCCGTTCGGCGTCGGGCCGCGACAGCGTTGGGTTTCCCGTATCACCGAGCGAGAGCCCGACGGTGATTCCCCGATCGAAACGAGTGCCCGGTTCGTCGACGAGATGGTCGGAGGACCGTTCCGGACGTGGGAACACACACACGCATTTTATGCGGACGGCGACGAGACGCTGCTCGTCGACACGGTCGTGTACCGCCTCCCACTCGGGCTGTTCGGTGACGCCGCGGGTCCGTTCGCGAAGGTCGGCTTCGAAGGAATGTTCCGGGACCGACACAGACGAACAGTTGACCAGTTCGACCAGTGATCAGACCGGAGCGTTAGGCCTCGCTGCCGGTCGTAGTGAGTAGGATTCCACCGAGGATAACGACACCACCGACGACCGTGAGGGGCGTTGGGGCTTCGGAGAGAAATATCACTGCGAGAATCGTCGCGCCGACCGGTTCGCCCAGGAGTGACACTGAAACGACGCTCGATTCGAGATGTGCGAGCGCCCAATTAAATACGGTGTGTCCGAATAGTCCCGGCCCTATTGCCAAGCCGACAAAGAGCCCCCACTCTCTGGGTGGGTATCCTGTGAGTGTGTGTCCTTCCACGAGGACGATACCGAGCAGCGAGACTGAACAGACACTGTAGACGACGACCACATACGGAATTAACGCAATTCGCTGACGGAGCGATCGGCCGGCCAGTACGTATCCCGCGGCCATTACCGCACCAAACAGTGCGAGTGCATTCCCGTACAGCGGCCGCGGACCGACAAGGACTCCCCCCAAAAGGTCACCGAACGACATCGTGACCATACCGGTGACGGCGATGACGATGCCGCCAACCATTCGGCGGGTCACTCGTTCTCGCAACAAGAGCCACGCACCGAGCGCGACGAATACGGGTTGCGCCTGCACGAGCGTCACACTCGCCGCGACGCTCGTCCACGCTAAGCTCTCGAACCACGCCGCAAAGTGAAGTGCCAACGCGATCCCGGAACACACAGCAAACGCGAGGTCTCGCGGCGTAATACGTTTGAAGTGGCCGTGATATCGCCAGACCGCGATCGGGAGTAAGGGAAGCGTCGTGAACAGAACCCGGTAGAACGCGGCAACCGAGCTGGGCGCGTCGCTCAACCTCACGAGGATCGCTCCCGCACTCACTGCCACAACTGCAGTAACGAGTCCCGCTTTCGGCGATACGCGTGGGTCCGTTTCCATTCGACCTACCGATTGATTCTCACTCCCACCGCTTACCGGTTTCGGGAGAAAAGCCGCCACCCGTCAGGAATCGTCCGACGGTGATTTGAGCTATCAGTGTGAACATCTGCGTATGTGTGCAGACACGTTCGGCGTCGGTATCCACCTTACCGACGAGGAACTCCAGTTTGTCGTCCATGTCCCTTCAGATATCGATTCCGGGTGGACCAATCCAGAGGCGTTCCAATCGATTGTTGCCGAGGTAGTGTGGGAGCGCCTCGATCAACAGCGCGTCCTCCAAACGATAGCTAATCGATTCGAGGCGGGCGACACCGTCACGCTCGGGACCGTCTCACTTGACCCAGACGGAACCGTCGACAGTTGCAGCCTCAGCACCCCACATCAGAATGAGCCGACGAAAACCGAGTGATCAGCCGCTTGCTATCCGTTCTCACTCTTTACTGGGTGTTTCGTTCAGCTGATCCGTTGACGAAGAGAGAAAGCAGATCCCGACTTCCCACACCCGCTCAGGACGGTACGCGGTGAGATCGTATCTGGTCGGACCGACCGTCTCGTTCCACATGTCCAGGGCGCCGAGCGTCACAAGTCCTGACAGCGTCGCGCCAAGCGCCTGCGTGGTCGTTTCCGGGTCCGAGAGTGTCGAATGTACTTGCTTCGACTGTGGATAGCTGCGGCCGCACGCGTTAAGTCCGCGCTGGGCCTCTGCCCAATGACGACGGAGGTAGCCGAACGTGGTGGGATCAGTTTGTCGAAGGTGATCGATCTGGCCGGCAGTTATCGGATCCCCTCCCTCAACGGTATCGAATGAGTCGAATACCGACGCGAGCGTCGGATCCGTATCGGTGCCGACCGAACAACCGATCGTGACGTCTGTAACCAAACCAGTAAGAAGCTCTCGTACCCCGGAAACAAGCGTCTCGACTGCGGCGACCCCTTGGTCTGCAGCCAGTGGTTCCACATTGTCTATGACCAACCGTACCTCTGCTGTGTCGGCACCTGCGAGGTGGTCGGTGACTGACGCGAGGATCTGATCCACGTCGACAGGCGTATCAAGAACGGTGTACGCGAGTCTTCCCTCGGTGACTACCTGCGTCGCCGTTGCCGTCCCCCGGGTTGGTTCGCTCGCAGCGACAACGGCCTCGCGAGCGGGCATCGGTCTCGGCGACCGCCGCCAACCGCGACGCCACTCTTCGAGACCCGTCTCCAACAACACCGAAATGATCCGCCCAGAGCCAGACCCGTCGCGAACAGAGGGTGGGCCGTCAGTCGAGACTCGGAGTGAGAGCCCTCGGTCGACTGTGCTCGGAGCCGCCATCGTTGTCTTAGCTTCATTAACAAAATTGATAAACTTATGGGAGGCGGTATCAAAATTGAAATCGGTTCAAAACGTCTTCGAGCTAGATGTGGCCACTACTCAACCGTGCCACTCTCGGTGAAATCGTATGAAAAAAAGCCCACGGACGCAATATCCGTGGGCTTTGTGATCTGGGGCAATCGCCCCGTATGAATGGCAGGCGGCGAACCGCGGT
>LKMY01000138.1 GCA_001564205.1 Nanohaloarchaea archaeon PL-Br10_U2g5 | reverse complement strand
TCCTTGTCGTCGGAAGTGAACACCTGACGGACCTCGTGACCGCGCTCACGGAGCACCGCGGCGACGAAGTAGCCGCGCATGATCTCGTTGAAGTTGCCGAGATGCGCGACGCCGGAGGGAGAGACGCCGCCTTTGATGACGATCGGCTCGTCCGGGTCGCGGGCCTCGATCTCGTCGGCGACGGCGTCGGCCCAAAAGGCGCGGTACGACTCCTCAGAACCGGATCGATCGCTGTCTGTCTCGGACTGTGCCGACAGAATGTGCGGGGAGTCACTGTCGGCATCCATCTCGTCGCTCATACCTCCTCCGTCGTCTCCGCCCAGTGGTTCGGCTCGTCGCTCCCCGTGGGGATCACGTCGGTACCGGTATGATCGCCCCGCAACACAGCATCGACAACGGCGCTCGGGTCCGTGCCGTCGAGAACGATAGCGCGGATCCCCGCGCGGTCGATAAGCTTGGCCGCGAAGAGGTCAACCGGGGCGGACGCACCCGCGTTCCGGCTCATGGGAAGCACGACGTCGACGAGCTCTGCCGGAGTGAGCGTCTCGAACTGGGTCGCGTCGGGGTCGACGTTGGGGTCGGCTTCGTACACGCCATCGGCGCTCGTCGCGTACACGAGCAGGTCGGCGCCGACCGACTCGGCGAAAGCGGCGGCGACTGCGTCCGTCGTCTGCCCGGGGGTGACGCCACCCATCACCGATGCCTCGCCGCGTCGGAGGGCCTCGGCGGCCTCGTCGTACTCCGTCGCCGGGGAGAGATTTGCGTGGTTGCCGAGCGCGGCGATCAGCAGCCGGGCGTTGAGCCGGGTCGTCCCGATGCCAAGCTGGTCGAGTTCGACTTCGTTGGCGCCGAGTTCGCGCGCCGTCTCGATGTATTCGCGCGCAACGCCGCCGCCGCCGACGACGACGCCGACCTCACAGCCGTCGACGGCCAACCGCTCGATCGCCTCGGCGTACGCGGCCACCCGCTCCGGGTCGAGATCGGGCGCGAGCACGCTCCCGCCGATAGAAACGACGACTCTCATTACCGTCGAATACCGCTGTCGCGCTCTTAAGGATTATCAAGCCCGGACGCGCCGGACGGAGCCTCACGGCGTGGGGGTGCGGACGATCCGAGCGCCGGGAAACGCCTAAGCCGCTCGCACCCCGCCCTCGGGTATGCAACCGATATCGATCGTGGGGCCGGACGCGACTGCGTTGGCGGGGGACCTCGTTGAGAGGCTCGACGGACGGGTCGCAGTCGTCGAGTGTGCACAAGGGGCCGCAGACGGCGGGGCCACGGCCTCGGAGGCGACGACGACAGTCGCCGCTGACACGAAAACCACCATTTCGCTCGCTGGAGACGGAGCGTGGACCGGAAGCGGTACCGTCGGCGGAGTCGACGACATCCTCGATAGGCTCGCGCCCGATCACGACTATCTCGTCGCCGTCGGAGAGTCGCGCCTCCGTGTGCCGGTTGTGCTACTCAGTGACAACGCGGGCCCGCGCGACGACGTCCCCGGAACGGTACTCACAACGGGAGCGTCACCCCGCGATATCGACCTCGACGCACTCGTCACGGACCTCGACGCCGCGGAGCCGTGGATCACACGGGAGACGCTCGTACGGCGAGTCGAAGCGTCTCCCCACGCCGACCGAGCCGGTGCCATCGCGACGTTCACCGGACGCGTCCGCGCACGAGACGCCCCCGACGACGACCAGACGACTCACCTCGCATTCGAGAAGTACGAGGGAGTCGCTGCGGATCGGATGGACGCAATCGCGGCGGAGCTCACGGACCGTGAGGGAGTGTTCGAAGTCCGGATGCACCACCGGACCGGCGTCATCGAGGCTGGCGAGGACATCGTGTTCGTCGTCGTTCTCGCCGGCCATCGACGAGAAGCGTTCCGGACCGTCGAAGACGGGATCGATCGGCTAAAAGACGAGGTGCCGATATTCAAAAAAGAGACCACGGAGGCTGAGGAATTCTGGGTCCACCATCGGGAGTAACCAACTGCAACAGCACGCGGGCAAGCGGCTCCTCCGCAATGTGCCGGAACATACTGCCGCATTACCGCCACGATCGACGTTGATAACGAGTGATCTGTCAGACGGTGTTTCGGAAGCTAATTAGGGGCTCAAAAGAGAGTATAAAATGTCTAAGCTATTTTGAAACTGTTATGAACGGTTCGTCAGACACCTTTTAGACCGGCTGAAAATGTAAAAGCCCCTGAACACCGTCCAACGGTCTGTCCTTTATAACACCATCCGGCAACAAGCGGAGAGTGCACTATGAGCGCGACTGCAAACCCCTCCACAGACGCGAACCCGACCGACGACCTCAGCAAAGAAGAGCGGCTGAAGCGGTACCTGCTCGACCGCGCCGAGGAAGGTGAGATGTACTTCAAAGGGAAGTTCATCGCCGACGACGTCGACCTCTCGCCGAAGGAGATCGGCGCGCTGATGGTGAAACTCCGCGACTCCGCTACGGAACTCACCGTCGAGAAGTGGTCGTACACGGGCGCGACCACGTGGCGCATCGAACCCGCCTGAGACCTCAGGTCATTCGCACCGCAGTGACACGCGAACACCGACAATCGCGCGCTCCCGCGCGTCCCCGTACGCCCCGCTTGCGGCCCCGCTGACACCGACGGTCCGAAGGTCCCTTCTCGTCACCACCTCAGCCGTTTACAGCGCGATACGCTAACCGACTGAGCAACCGGTATCGAGCGGTTCGCGCGACGCGGGGTTTATACTCGCCGACCAGTTACCACCGTTGATGTCAGAGCACGAGGACGGGGCGGCGTCGGACACGACCGACGTCCCCCGTCCCGAACCGTTGCAGACGTTCTTCCGGATCGACGACGTCCGCCGAGAGAACGGACGCGTTCGGTACGTCGGAGAGTCGTACGTCCCGGAGCGGACGCTGTTGCGGAAGCTGGTCCCGCCGTTCCGGGAGGCGGGATACGATGTTGACCTCGAAACGGTGGGCAGCGGGCACGTCGTGGTCGCGACGCCGCTCGGCCGCAAAAACGGTGGGATCCCGTGGGTCAACATCGGCATGTTCCTTGCGACGGTCGTCTCTACGCTGTTCGTCGGCGCGTACGGTTGGTACTACGTCCCGATGGCCGAGATCCGTGCGAATCCCCTAACGCTGTTGCAGGCGTGGCCGTTCACGGCAGCCGTCCTCGGGGTGTTGATGGTCCACGAGCTGGGCCACTACGTCGTCGGACGATATCACGGCGTCGACGTCTCGCTCCCGTACGTTATCCCGTTCGTCTTCCCGTTCGGGACGCTCGGCGCCGTGATCCGCATGCGCGGGCGGATGCCGTCGCGGAAGGCGCTGTTCGACATCGGAGCGGCGGGGCCGATAGCCGGGCTCGTCGCGACCGTGATCGTTACCGTGATCGGGCTCTCGCTCGATCCGGTTCGCGTGCCGGCGGAGCTCGCGAGCTCGTCCGGCGGCACGGTGATTCGGTTTAACAACCCACCGCTGTTAGGGCTTATCGCCGACTTCATTGGCCAACCGACGGGATACGAGGACCCGAACCTCACCGCTCACCCGGTCGTTATCGGAGGGTGGGTCGGGATGTTCTTCACCCTGCTCAACCTGCTCCCGGTCGGTCAGCTGGACGGGGGTCACATGGTTCGCGCGATGCTCGGCCCGCGACAGGAGACGGTCGCAGCGCTCGTTCCCGGGTTGCTGTTCTCGCTGGCCGCCTACCTCTACTTCTGGCGCGGGCTCGGACTCAACGAATCCGTCGGTCTGTGGGCGTTCTGGGGAGTGTTCGCGATGGTGATCGCCTTTAACGGCCCGGCGAACCCCACCGACGAGGAGCGGCTGGGCTGGCCGCGTATCGCGGTCGGGCTCGGTACGTTTGCGCTGGGTGCGCTCTGTTTCCTCTTCGTCCCGATAGAGGTCGTCAGCTCGTGATAGAGGTCGTCAGTCCTCGCGGCGCTTCTTCATCCCCTGTCTGGTGAACTGCGGCCGAGCCCGAATACCCCTTTTTTCGCGGAACGATCGGTATAACGCGATCGCGAGCGGGGCTGCCAAGAGGAGCACGACCGCAGCGAGACGCCACTCGTTCGCAAACGAGTAGAGAATCGTCGCCGAGAGGACGCCGACGGCGAGCAGCACCGAGTACGCAATTCGCATCGCGAGCTTATCGAGGACGTTGGTGTCGTCTTCGATTGTGACATCGACGTGGAGGTTTCCTCGGTTTGCCCGCTCGAGGAAGTCGTCTGCTTTCGGGGGAACGGTGAACAGCGCCTCAGCGGTGCGCTGGGCCTGTCGACCGGCGTCTTCGGCGAGGTTTTTGGCGGTTCGCTCGTAGTAGCCTTCCGCCTTCAGGTACTCCGTCGCCGTCGAGATGAAATCGAACTCGGGGTCAAGCGTGACGCAGACTCCCTCGACGACGGTGGCGACGCGCAACACGAGCGCGAGGTTCGGTGGGAGTCGGAGCGGGAACTCGTAGATGGTCGACTCCACCTGTTCGATGATCTGGTTCACCTGATACTGCTCGATGTCTTCGCCGCTGGCGTCCGCGATGGCGAGCTCCATCACGTTACCCATCACCTCGCGGTCGGCCTCCGGCGAAAGTGTCCCCATCGCTATCAGCGTGTCTAAGATCGCGTCGATATCCTGGCGAGCGACGGCGACGTAGAAGTCGACGATCTTCTCCTGAATAAACGGGTCGACGCGGCCGGCCATCCCGAAGTCGTAGAAGATCACGGCGCCGTCGTCGTCGACGGCGAGGTTTCCCGGATGCGGGTCAGCGTGGAACACGCCGTCCTCGATGATCATCTGGAGATACACCTCTTGGAGGGTCTCCGCGATGGCCGTTCGGTCGTGTCCGGCGTCGTCGAGCTCATCGAGGTGGTTGATCTTCGTTCCGGGGACGTACTCCATCGTGAGCACGCGAGGACCGGAGACTGCTTCGTAAGCGGTCGGAATCCGGATCCGGTCGTTGTCCTCGAAGTTGGTACGAATCTCTTCGAGCATCTCGCGCTCGCGGCCGTAGTCCATCTCCTCGCGGATCGTCTTTGCGAACTCATCGGCCAGGTTCTCCAGGGAGAACGCACGCCCGCTCCCGGTGAATCGTTTGACAAGGGGGATCGACCAGCGGATCGTCCTGAGATCGGCCTCGACGAGCGTCTCGATACCGGGTCGCCGGACCTTCACGGCCACTGCGTCACCCTCGTACCGGGCTGTGTACACTTGGCCGAGGCTGGCGCCGCTTATCGGCTCCCGGTCGAAATCGTCGAACGTCTCGTCGACGGGACCGAGTTCGCCTTCGAGGACGATTTGGGACTCTTCCCACGGAGCGGGCGGAACATCGTCTTGAAGCCCCTCTAACACGTCGATATACGCCGGGGGAAGGATATCGGGCCGCGTCGAGAGGAGCTGTCCGAGCTTGATAAAGGTCGGCCCGAGCGTGAGCAGGATGTCGAGGAGGATCGCAGCGCGCTCGCGCTGGGTCTCCGCGTCGACCTCGCGGCTCCGACC